>CAMALD010000134.1 GCA_945836355.1 uncultured Lachnospiraceae bacterium
GTCCAGCGTTATTACACTTGTCGTCTCGTTCGGTGGGAAGTATTTATTGGAAATCGCGCGTTTCAGGCTCTGCCTTACATACTCGGTCAGTACATCCGTATCACGTGTTGTAGGTGCATAGTCGGCAAGCGTCTCCAGAATGGTGGGCAAATCGCGTATGGAAATACCCTCGCGCAACAGATTCTGCAGCACCTTCTGTATCTCGCCGATTCCGAGAAGCTTTGGTACCAGCTCGGATATCAGGGTCTGATTTGCCTCCTGAATATTGTTGATGAGGTTCTGTACATCCTGACGTGTCAGCAACTCGTCCAGATGTGTACTGATTACCTGGGTCAGATGCGTCGCAATGATGGACGGCGGGTCAACAACCGTATAGCCATATGCTTCCGCGCGCTCCCTCTGGCTTTCGGTAATCCATATTGCCGGAAGATGGTAGGAAGGCTCAAAGGTCGGGATACCCGTAATTTCCTCTTCCACATACCCCGGATTCATTGCCATATAGTGATCGAATAAAATCTCGCCCTCACTGACCGGAATCCCCTTGATTTTGATGACATACTGATTGGGGTTGAGCTGTATGTTATCCCTGAGACGAATGGTCGGTACTACGCATCCAAGCTCCGCCGCAATCTGTCTTCGTATCAATACAACGCGGTCAAGCAAATCTCCGCCCTGGTTCACATCTGCAAGCGGTATGATGCCGTAACCGAATTCCAGCTCGATGGAATCCACATGCAAAAGCGATGTAACGTTCTCCGGACGCCGTATCTCCTCGGCACTGGTCTCCGCGGTACTGGTCTCCGCCTCGACCTCCTTGACTTTGGTACGCTTTTTGATTACCTGCGCAGTAGCTAAAAACGCTGCACCATACGGAACAAAAATGTACCACGGCAAAGGCGTGAACACTCCGAGAAACACCATGCTTCCGCCAACCATATACAAAACCTTCGGAATCGAGAATAGCTGGGTGACCAGCAGGTCTCCGATATCGGCCTCCTTGGACACCTTCGTGACAAGTATACCGGTGGCCAGAGATATCATCAGGGACGGGATCTGGCTTACCAGACCGTCACCGATGGTGAGAATCGCATACTGTGACAATGCGTCCCCTGCCGACATGCCGCCTCTGGTCATGCCCATGATCACACCGCCCACAAGGTTGATAATCGTGATGATAAGTCCCGCAGTCGCATCTCCCTTTACATACTTGGTCGCACCATCCATGGAGCCGAAGAACGCAGATTCCTCCTGAATCTTCTCTCGTCGTTCCTTTGCCTGCTGGTCGGTGATTGCCCCGGTATTCAGATCGGCATCGATTGCCATCTGCTTACCCGGCATAGCATCCAGGGTGAAACGTGCAGTCACCTCCGATACACGCTCGGAGCCTTTATTGATGACAAGGAACTGTACGATAACGAGAATAATAAATACAATCATGCCAACAATCGGGTCACCCCTGCCGACGAAATTACCAAACTGGGTTACCACCTTACCCGGATTTCCCGTTGTGAGAATCAGCTTGGTCGATGATACATTCAGGGCAATACGGAACGTCGTTGTAAACAGCAGAATTGTCGGAAACGTGGACATATTCAGTACTTCCTGTGAAAAGAGCGCATTGAACAAGATAATCATGGCGATGGAGATATTCAGTGCCAGCATCACATCAAGCACTCCCGAGTTCATCGGCACAATCAGGAATACGATTGCCGCCAAAATATAGATGCCTATCGCAAAATCCGCTTTTTTCATGGTCTCGTTTCCTCCTTTCTACAAGTGTATCCATTGCAAAACAACCGGATTACGGATTCGCCCAATCACCCGGCTTTGTTTTTCAGTCCGTATACATATGCAAGCACCTCCGCAGTCATCTGATATAATTCCTGCGGGATTTCCTCTTCCAGATCGACATTGTAATAAAGCATTCTGGCCAGCGGCTTGTTCTCAACAATCGGTATATCATGCTCCCTTGCCGCCTCCTTGATTTTGGCCGCCACATAATCGGCACCCTTCGCTACCAGAACCGGCGCTTCCGCAACCTCTTTGTCGTATTTTAGCGCGCAGGCAAAATGCGTCGGGTTTGTAATGACAACATCCGCCTCGGGAAGTCTCTGCATCATTCTGCGCTGGGAAGCCTCTCTCATCTTTTGTTTGATTCTTCCCTTAATCTGCGGATCGCCCTCGGTCTGCTTGTACTCATCCTTAATCTCCTGCTTGGTCATGCGCATATCCTTTTTGAATTTATGCTTCTGGTAGAGCAGGTCTGCAAATCCGACCACCACAAACACGGCACTAATGCGCACGCCGAGATCCAAGACCTCGTTTCCGACCAGAACAAGCGGCACCTGAAGATTGTCATACTGGTATAAAATGAAAATATTTTCTACCTTGTCCTTAATCATTGCATACGACAACGCAACAATCACGGCAATCTTGATGATAGCCTTCACGAGCTCCATCACCTTTTCCAGCGAAAAAAGCTTTTTAAAGCCGCTAATCGGATTCAGCTTGCTCAATTTCGGCATTAAGGGCTTACCGGTCACCTTCCATTTCACCTGCATGACGTTGGAGACAAACGCAACGCCAAATGCTATTGCAAAAAACGGAAGGGCTGCCAGGAGAATCTGCAGGATGGAGCTACTGAAGATGGAGCCAAACACATTCTGGTCCATATCCTCTACCGCGATGGTCGATATCATGTCGTAGGTGCCGGTAAACAGCAAGAGAAACCGGTTTCCCACCATTCCGCAGAATAATTTCAGTGCCAAAAACAGTCCCATAAGACTGAGCGCTGTCGTCAGCTCCTGACTTTTGGCAACCTGGCCCTCCTTTCTGGCATCCTCCAGCTTTTTTGTAGTCGGTTCTTCGGTTTTTTCACCGCCCGGTCCATCCTGTGCGAAGAACTGGAGATTCAGCTTTCGATATCTGTATTGTTCAATTTCCGTCATTAAGCTCTGTCCCCCGTTCCACTGCCTGCATCTTTCCGGCTCATCAATGCAGGTATGGGATTGTCCCCTTCAGCATCTTAAACATTTCATCAAAAATCGCATCCGACACCGCATCCAGTCGCAATGTCATAATCGCCAGCACAGCCAGTCCAATCAAAACCTTCAGCTGCATACCAATCACAAACATGTTCATCTGCGGCGCGACCTTTGCAAGAATCGCCAGCACAGTATTCACAATCAGTATCGCAGCAAATACCGGAAGCGCTATCCGGAAGCCGATAATACAGAAATCGATAACAAATTGCAGCATCAGCTTGTATATCTCAGGTCGTAAGGTAACATTCGCAATCGGTATAATCTGAAACGAATCCATAATTGCCTCGATAATATAGTAATGCAGCCTTGTCACCAGCAAAATCAGCATGACTGCATAGTTGTATATATTGGAGGTGATGGATACGGTGCTCTTCGTGGAGGGGTCATATTCCGTTGCCATCGAAAAACCAATCTGCATATCAATCACCTGTCCGGAAAATGACAGGATATGCGTGCTGATATTCGCAAACATTCCCATGACTACTCCGGCAATCGCATTCATCGCAGCCATAATCAAAAATCCGAGATTGCCGCTGTATGTAAGCGGCTCGTATGGCAGCAGCGTAAAGACCAGATAGGACAGGACTGCCGACAATCCTATTTTTACTCTCTGCGGCACCGAACCAATACTGAAAAACGGGGCAGCATACACGAACGCAGATATCCGCGCCAGAATCATGAGATAAAATTCAAATTGTTCCACTGTAAATGTCATACGTTTCCTAGCCCTTTATAAAATACGGAATATTTTGCATCAGATAAGTAAAAAATTCTACGACGGAATTCATTACCCACCTGCCGCAGAGCATAATTGTCAAAAAAATTCCCAGTAGCTTAGGCACGAAAGTAAGCGTCTGCTCCTGAATGGAGGTAATTGTCTGAAGTATACTGATGATAAGTCCAATAACCAGCGATACCAGAAGCATCGGTGCCGACACCTTGACAATCAGATACAACGCCTGATTCACGATTTCCATCACTTGTATCTCATTCATCTACTCTCCTCCTCGGGGAAACTACAATAAGGAAACGGGGTTTCTCCCGTTTCCTGTCACAATCGAAAGGTTCCTAATAGCTGCTCAATAATCAGATTCCATCCGTCGGCCATCACAAACAGCAGTATCTTAAAAGGCATGGAAATCGTCGTCGGCGGCAGCATCATCATACCCATTGACATCAATGTGGAGGCCACCACCATATCTATAATGATAAACGGAACATAGATTAAAAAGCCGATGATAAAAGCAATTCGCAGCTCACTGACAATAAATGCCGGTATCAGCACAGAAGTCGGGCACTCATCATAGGATTCCAGCGACGAATATCCCGCTGCTCTCAAAAACAGCTTCAAATCCTTTGTATCCGTCTGCTTAAACATAAAATCACGCAGCGGTGCCATTCCGCGTTCAAACGCCTCCTCCTGCGTTATCTCCCCCGCAGAAAGCGGCTGGATCGCTTCTGTATTGATTTCCGAAAACACCGGTGACATAATAAAGACCGTCAGAAACAATGCCAGCCCGATTAAAATCTGGTTTGGCGGTGTTGTCTGCATGCCGAGAGCGGTTCTCGCAAAATGAAGCACGATGATAATTCGGGTAAACGATGTCACCATAATCAAAATCGAAGGTGCCAGCGAGATTACCGTGAGCAGAAGCAGTATCTGCAGGGTGCTGGTCAGAGATCCACCCTCGCCCGTATTGAAATAAAAGGACAGTTCCCCACTACTCTGGTCCGTCAGCCCGTTATCAACCGCCGCGCCGGTCTCCGCAGCAAATACGGTTTTCGGAGCAGCAAAACTAAAGGTTAATAGACACACGGCAATCAGAAGACTAAATAAAATCCACTTCCTGTTTCTTCTGAAAAAACGATTTTCCTTCATGTG
>CAMALD010000135.1 GCA_945836355.1 uncultured Lachnospiraceae bacterium
GCAATCAATGACAGGCAAAAATCCAGCACACGTTTTATACACTTCGCATACATATTGTAAGTCCTTACCTTTCTTGAACTCCCGTATTTTCACCAACCTGCTCCGTTTTCTGTATTTATCGTATTTACACATAACAATCCATGTTTAATATAGCATTCAAATAATATGCAGTCAAGCCATTTTCCAATTCTATAATATGCACCGGAGGTAACAGTCTTTGCAGTCTGTGCAATATGTGCAAAGCCTACCCTGCTTTTTCTTGCAATTCGCCATCTTGTTTTTTTGACTGTTTGGCGATATACTCTTATTTACAAAATGTTTAGTTTCTTTTTCTCTTCTTGTGTTTTTGGCAGGCACATTTCTATTTTCTTGTATTTCCGGCAAGCACATTTGCTATCTTTTTGTATTTCCGACGTACACTCATTTTTATTTCCCGCAGGCTTCCCTTCAAAATGCAACGACAGCCTTCATTCTCTCGTACACTTTTACATCATTACATGTGCCCTTGTATCATCATATGATACAAGGGTCAAAAATAGATAGCAATGCATGTTTACATGCAAATTGCTATCTACTGGCTTGACCCACCAAACACCGACAAGAAGCAGATTTGCCTGTAAATCTGCGGGATTAGAGGTGTTTGCAGGATTGCGAGAATTGCGCAGCAATGCAGCAATCCGTGGTATCAGTTGGGGGCAAAAAACCTTTTGACCCCAACATCATCATATTCAACCTTACATAATTTCAATTTTACATAGGAAAGGACTAACATATGAATAACATCAAAAACAACATAAAAAGCAACACACAAATAAACAATCCGACCCTCGCAGAGCTTCAGGCTGCACCTCTATCCGATGAATTTTATACCACCTCCGGACCACTGGCATATACCATGACAAATGATGCCCTGTTTCACATCGTGTTTGAAGCGAATCCAACCGCCCTAAAAGCACTTCTCTGTTCGCTGCTCCGCCTAAGCCCTAAGGACATCACGTCCATCGAGGTAACCAATCCCATCCGGTTCGGCGACAGTGTTTATGCCAAAAGCTTTGTTCTGGATCTGCGCCTGCTCCTCAACGAACACACAATTGTCAACCTGGAGATGCAGGTGGAGAAATTAAGCTTCTGGAAGGAACGCTCTATCGGGTATCTGTGCCGCTCTTTTGACAATCTGAACCGGGGCGACTCCTATATCAATACAAAGCCTGCCATCCATATCGGCATCCTGGATTTTGAGCTGTTTCCGGAGCATCCGGAATTTTATGCGACCTATCACCTGTCAAATGATATCACGCACCAAAAATACAGTGACAATTTCCGCCTGTCTGTGGTACAATTAAGGCACTTGGAACTTGCCACAGAGGAAGACCGGCTCTGGCAGCTTGATCTCTGGGCTAAATTTTTCAAAGCAACTACATGGGAGGAGATTCATATGTTAGCACAAAAAAATCCATACATTGCAAATGCCGCCCAAACAGTCTACCGCGTTACCGAAGACGAACGCATCCGACAAATGTGTGAGGCTCGCGAAGAAGGCGAGAAAACACAACGCACAATCGAATTACTGCACCAGATGGAGCTGCAGCAGGCAAAAGAGGAGCTGCAAAAAACCACAGACGAACTACAGAAAAAGCGCAATGAACTGCAGCAGACCACCAGTGAACTGCAGCAGACCACCAGTGAACTGCAGCAGACCACCAGTGAACTGCAACAAAAAGATGCTCAACTGGCTGCAGCCCTTGCCAGAATCGCCGAGCTGGAGAGGAAAAACGCAGTTTGAGTATTGCCATTACTCCCTGCAAATATATGAAATATAAATTAAAACACCTCATTGAACCGTTTCTCATATGGCTAAACCATACAGTTATACTGTTCACTGAGGTGTTTTCTTTTACATTTTTATCTTGAATAACTTATCAATCCGCTCAATCCGCATCTACCGACCGATTCTTTAACAGATTTCTGCGCCTGCAGGCATCGGCTTCTCCGGTGTCATCAGCGCGAGCTCACCGTTCTCATCCTCCGCACATAAAAGCATGCCCTCGGATACGACGCCGGCAAGCGTTGCCGGCTTTAAGTTAACCAGTACCATTACCTTCTTGCCGACCATCTCTTCTGCTGAGTAGTGTGCCTTGATACCGGACACAATCTGTTTTACCTGGCTGCCAATCCTCACCTGTGAGCACAGGAGCTTCTTGGATTTCTTGACTTCCTCACAGGCAATGATTTCGCCCACCTGGAACTGCAGCTTTGCAAAATCATCGTAGGTAATCTCGGCCTTTGGCTCGATGTCAATCACGCTCTCTGCAGCTGCTGCGTTTACACAGCTCGCGGTGCTGATCGTGCCCGTGACAGCATCTGCGCTGTTTCCGGCTTCGGTTGCCCCTGTGCCATTTCCGCTCTTGGCAGCTTCTACGGCTGCCTCGGCTCTCTGCGCCTCCTGCAGCTTCTCTACCTTTTCCATGACCTCCTTCAAATCCAGACGCGCAAACAGAATCTCCGGCGTCTCGGTCACCTTGGTGCCGGATACATATTTTCCAAAGCTTCTGCACTCCTCAAAATCTCTTTTTTCCGCATTCAGCTGTACAAGGATTTTTGCGGAGGTTTCCGGCATATACGGCTCGAGCAGGGTCGCACCAATCGCGATGCTTTCAACCAGGTTGTACAGTACCGTCTGCAGACGTGCCTGCTTTTCCTCATCCTTTGCAAGCGCCCAAGGAGTGGTCTCGTCAATATATTTGTTACACCGCTTGAATAACGCAAAAATCTCGGTGATGGCATCTGCCACACGCAGATCCTTCATCTTCGCAGCTACGCGGTCGATGGTGCCCACAGCTACTGCCTTAAGGTCAGCATCCACATCCTCTGCAACGCCTGCATCGGTTACCACCCCGCCAAAATACTTGTTGCTCATGGAGATGGTGCGGTTTACCAGATTGCCGAGCGTGTTGGCAAGGTCGGAATTCAGGCGCTCCACCATCAGCTCCCAGCTGATTACGCCGTCATTTTCAAACGGCATCTCATGCAATACGAAGTAACGCACGGCATCCACACCGAAGAAATCCACCAGATCATCGGCGTAGAGCACGTTTCCGCGCGATTTACTCATCTTTACGCCCTCGCCGTTTGCCGCGGAGGAATCCGTCTGCAGCAGCCACGGGTGTCCAAATACCTGCTTTGGAAGCGGAAGCTCCAGCGCCATCAGCATGATTGGCCAGTAGATTGTATGGAAACGAAGAATATCCTTGCCAATCAGGTGCAGATCTGCCGGCCACAGCTTTTGAAACTGCTCGGTGGATGCACCGTCGGCATCGTAGCCGATACCGGTGATGTAGTTGGAAAGCGCGTCTATCCACACGTAGATGACATGCTTTTCATCGAAGGTTACCGGTATTCCCCACTTAAAGGAGGTTCTGGATACACACAGATCCTGCAGTCCCGGAAGCAGGAAATTATTCATCATCTCGTTTTTGCGGGATATCGGCTGAATAAACTCCGGGTGGGTGTTGATGTGCTCGATGAGGCGGTCCGCATATTTGCTCATCTTAAAGAAATATGCCTCCTCCTTCGCCGGCTTTACGTCTCTTCCGCAATCCGGACATTTTCCGTCCTTGAGCTGGGATTCCGTCCAGAACGACTCGCACGGGGTACAATACATTCCCTCGTATGCTCCCTTGTAGATATCTCCCTTGTCGTACAGCTTCTTAAAAATCTTCTGCACCTGCTTTTCATGGTCGGTATCGGTGGTGCGGATGAACTTGTCATAGGAGGTATTCATGAGATCCCATATTTTGCGGATCTTGCCCGCCACATCGTCAACAAATTCCTTCGGCGTAATTCCCGCATCGGCAGCCTTTTGCTCAATTTTCTGTCCGTGCTCGTCGGTGCCCGTCTGGAAAAACACATCATATCCGTCAAGGCGCTTATACCGCGCAATGCTGTCCGCCAGCACGATTTCATATGTGTTGCCGATGTGCGGCTTACCCGATGTATAGGCAATCGCTGTCGTAATGTAATAAGGTCCCTTGCTCATAGTTGTATCATCCTTTCTGAAAAATATTTCCTATAATGGAACAAAGAATCTCGCTTGCGAGATTCTACGCGTCTGGCGCGTGTTGCTTTAGCAACTTAACACCTTACGCGCGAGTGCGCATCCTTAGCGGAGCGCTTTTTGCATTATAGGAAATTGTCGCAATTTCCTATAATGTAAAAAAACTCCTGCCTCTATCTTGCCCGATAAAGACAGGAGTAATCTCCCGTGGTACCACTTTATTTCGCGTATTCCTCGCGGACTACGCCTTAACTACTGCAATCACAGTATGTCGCTCTAACGGTCGCTCCCGTCATGACCTAACTCCGAATGGCTGTGAAAATGTTTGCCCGTCAGACTCAATCATGCAGCTCCGGAACCATGTTCGGAATGCTTCCCTTTGTCCGCTCTCAGCTCCTGCGGATTCTCTGTAAAAGACTCTTCATTCCTACTCTTTCCTTCTATGCCTTTTTCTTAACCTTTTTATATTTTTCTAGGTGGTGTTAGTATATCACCAGGGTTTCATTTTGTCAACGAAATAAAATACTTGAGTTTCACATTATGATCTGCCAAGCAGCCAGTCGATCAGATACAGAGATTTTATACCCTCATACGACCTGATATAGTTTCTGTCCATAGACAAAATAATTTTTTCATAGTTGTCCTCAATCATTTGCAAAGGACGGAGCTCTCGCTCTCTTGTCCGCTCCGGGGACATTGTTTCCGTAACTTGAATATACAGCTTTTCCCCGGGCTTTTCAGCTACGAAGTTAACCTCCGTTTCTCCAACCTTACCGATGCATACACGAAAATCTCTCCGTAATAATTCCAGATATACGATATTCTCGAGAATATGTCCCGTATCTGCATCACGATAACCCAGCAGTAT
>CAMALD010000136.1 GCA_945836355.1 uncultured Lachnospiraceae bacterium
TGCGGCGTGCGGAAGGGTTATTTTTAAGGAAAACCGCATAGAAAGTATAAATGTTTTGACAGAAAATGCGATTGTGACAAGAAAATACTTTACATTATTGCAAAAAGCATTTAATATAGACAATGCTGGACGCTTTTGCCCAAGGGAAATCGGTGCTGCGTTAAAGATAGAGCAGGTATCTGCCGGGGAACCGGCGGGAGAAGATTTCCGGATTGGTCAGCTTGTCATGCAGAACACCTGCTGCAAGCGCGCGTATATCCGGGGGGCCTTTCTGGCGGCAGGGTCGATATCCGATCCGGAGAAGGCGTACCATTTTGAGGTGGTCTTTGCGGACAGGGCAAAGGCAGAACAACTAAAGAATATCATCAATACTTTTTCGGTGGATGCGAAGGTCATTTTGAGAAAAAGATATTATGTCGTCTATGTGAAGGAGGGCTCCCAGATATCGGACCTGCTGAATATCATGGGGGCGCATGTATCCCTGATGGAGTTTGAGAATGTGCGTATTGTAAAGGAAATGCGAAATTCGATTAATCGGCAGGTAAACTGTGAGACGGCGAATATCAGCAAGACGGTGCAGGCAGCGGCAAAGCAGATTGATGATATCATATACATTAAAGACAACCTGGGATTTGACAGACTGGAGGAAGGGCTTGAGGAGGTTGCAAGACTTCGCATTGATTATCCGGAGGCTACGCTGAAGGAGTTGGGGGAAATGATGAGCAAGCCGCTCGGGAAATCCGGTGTCAACCACCGGCTGAAGCGGATTGGCAGAATTGCAGATGAATTAAGGGACGTAAAGGAGGATGCAAAATGATTTCGAAAAAGCTGGAGATTAAGCTGCCTGATGGACTGGAAGCAAGACCAATTGCTCTTTTAGTGCAGGTTGCAAGCCAGTATGAGTGCAGCGTGTACGTGGAGTGCGAGGATAAAAAGGTGAACGCAAAGAGTATCATGGGCATGATGAGCTTAGCTTTGCCGGCAGGGAAGGAGATTACCGTTATCACAAACGGTAATGACGAGGAAAAGGCGATGGAGAATATCGAGAAATATCTCCGCGGGGAATAAAGAAAAAGAAAACTGCAGTTCGGAGGGATTCGTCTGCAGTTTTTTCATAAGAGACAAAAAAGAGGTTGACATAGTTATTAATTCGACTTATAATTTTGCATATTAAAGTATCAGCGTAATAATTTGACGAATTAAACGTCAATCATAGAAATCAAATTAAATAAGGGAGGACTACATAGCATGGGAAGAGTGTATAACTTTTCGGCAGGTCCGGCTGTATTGCCGGAGGAAGTATTAAAGGAAGCAGCAGCAGAGATGCTCGACTATAACGGCACAGGAATGTCCGTGATGGAGATGAGCCACCGCTCCAAGGCATACGAGGAGATTATACAGACTGCGGAGCAGGATTTGAGAGACCTTATGAATATTCCGGACAATTATAAAGTGCTTTTCCTTCAGGGCGGTGCGTCACAGCAGTTTGCCATGATTCCGATGAACCTGATGAAGAACAAAAAGGCTGCATATATTGTTACCGGACAGTGGGCAAAGAAGGCTTATCAGGAAGCGAAGATATATGGCGATGCCGTTGAGGTGGCTTCCTCCGCAGACAAGACCTTTTCCTATATCCCGGATTGCTCCGATCTGGATATCCCGGAGGATGCGGATTATGTTTATATCTGCGAGAACAATACCATATACGGAACAAAGTTCTGGCAGCTCCCGAATACCAAGGGCAAGACTCTGGTGGCGGATGTATCCTCCTGCTTTCTCTCGGAGCCGGTGGATGTGACGAAGTACGGCGTTATCTACGGCGGTGTTCAGAAGAATGTCGGACCGGCAGGCGTTGTTATCTGCATCATCCGTGAAGATCTGATTACCGAGGATACCCTTCCGGGCACGCCAACCATGTTAAAGTACAAGGTTCACGCGGACAACGGATCCATGTACAATACCCCGCCGGCATACGGCATCTACATCTGCGGCAAGGTATTCAAGTGGCTCAAGAAGCAGGGCGGTCTTGCTGCGATGAAGGAGTATAATGAGAAGAAGGCAAAGATTCTCTATGATTTCCTTGACCAGAGCAAGCTCTTTAAGGGCACTGTCGTAAAGAAGGACCGTTCTCTCATGAATGTTCCGTTTGTGACCGGCAGCGAGGAGCTGGATGCCAAGTTTGTCAAGGAGGCAAAGGCAGCAGGCTTTGAGAACCTGAAGGGACACCGCACTGTCGGCGGTATGCGCGCAAGCATCTACAATGCGATGCCGATTGAGGGTGTTGAGAAGCTGGTTGAGTTCATGAAAAAGTTTGAGGCAGAGAACGCATAAAATTTGCGGTGGAAATCTGACAGCGGCGGTAGCCGGGAAAGGTTGGAAATAACGATGATTAAGGTAAATTGCTTGAATCCGATTGCAAAGGTCGGAATGAATTTATTACCGGATACATTTGGTACCACAGATAATCTTGCAGAGGCGGATGCCGTGCTGGTAAGAAGTGCAGCCATGCATGAGCTGGAGCTGCCGAAGAGTCTGCTTACAGTAGCAAGAGCAGGTGCGGGAGTTAACAATATTCCGCTGGATAAGTGTGCAGAACAGGGGATTGTAGTATTCAATACCCCGGGTGCAAACGCAAACGGTGTAAAAGAAATGGTACTTGCCGGCATGCTCCTTGCAGCCCGCGATATCCGCGGCGGCATGGACTGGGTTACCGCCAACAAGGATGATGAAGCAATCGGCAAGACGATGGAAAAGGCAAAGTCAAAGTTTGCAGGCACGGAACTTAAGGGTAAGAAGCTTGGTGTTATCGGTCTGGGAGCAATCGGTGTATTGATTGCAAATGCGGCGACACATCTCGGCATGGATGTAATCGGATGCGATCCGTTCCTTTCCGTTGCCAATGCATTGAATCTTTCCCGTAATGTGCAGATTGTCAAGTCAAATTCCGAAATTTTTGCCCAGTGTGATTATATCACCGTGCATGTTCCGCTTTTGGATGATACGAAGGGAATGTTCAATAAGGCATCTCTGTCCATGATGAAGGATGGTGTCGTAATCCTCAATTTCTCCCGTGATCTTCTGATTAACGAGGACGATATGGGCGAGGCTCTTGCTTCCGGCAAGGTTGCCAAGTATGTGACGGACTTCCCTACCAAAAAGATTGCAAATATGGATAATGTTATTGCATTCCCGCATCTTGGCGCATCGACGGCTGAGTCGGAGGATAATTGTGCTGTCATGGCAGTAAAGCAGATTGTGGATTACATTGAGAATGGCAACATCACGAACTCGGTCAACTATCCGGCAATCGATCTGGGCAGATGCCAGACCGCAGCGCGTGTGTGCGTATGTCATAAGAACATTCCGAACATGCTGACACAGTTTACCGGTGTGTTTGCATCAGAGGGAATCAATATCGAAAACATGACCAACAAGAGCCGCGGCAATTATGCATATACCGTATTGGATATCTGCGAAAAGGCGACACCTGAGCTCATGAAGCGTCTGGATGCGATTGAGGGCGTGCTTAAGGCAAGAGTAATTCAGTAAGATAAGAGGGATACCGTTATGATGCAGCTGTTAGCAGACAGAATCAGGAAAGACGGTGTGGTAAAGCAGGGCAATGTACTCAAGGTGGACAGTTTTCTGAATCACCAGATGGATATTGAGCTGATCAATGAGATCGGCAAGGAATTCAAGAGGTTATTTGCAGACTGCAATATCACCAAGATAGTGACAATAGAGGCTTCGGGAATCGGAATTGCGTGTATTGCCGCACAGTATTTTCAAGTGCCGGTGGTATTTGCGAAAAAGAGCCAGAGTGTGAATATTGACGGCGAGGTCTACTCAACGCAGATTGAGTCTTATACTCACAAAAAGACCTATGAAGTAATTATTTCCAAGAAGTTTATCAGTTCGGATGACCATGTGCTGATTATCGACGACTTTTTGGCAAACGGATGTGCGCTGATCGGGCTGATTGAGCTTGTGACCTGTGCAGGTGCTACGGTGGAAGGAATCGGCATTGTTGTGGAGAAAGGTTTTCAATCGGGCGGCGAAGTGATCCGCAGCATGGGAATGCGTCTGGAGTCCTTGGCAATCGTAGATGGAATGAATGCCGAGACCGGAGAGATTTTCTTCAGAGAATAGTAAAATGGGACAAGGGAGTACGCTACCCTTGTCCTGTTCTTGCTTTTTAGGAAACCGTGTCGGTTATTCTGTGTTTTTATCCTGGTACTCAGTAAGGAGGGGGAATGCATGAAAATGATATTGAAATATTTAAAACCGCACGGTTGGGGAATGCTGGCGGGTTTTCTTATCAAGGTGCTTGGCACCCTTGCGGATCTTGGACTTCCGTGGGTGCTTGCGTATATATTGGACAATGTCGTTCCATTAAAGGATGTTCCGCTGGTATTGAAATGGGGACTGGTGATGGTCGGTCTGGCGGTGGCGGCGCGCATGCTAAATGTCAAGGCAAACCGTATGGCATCAAAGGTGGCGAGAGACACCATTGAAGTGGTGCGTCATGACCTGTTCAAAAAGATACTATATCTGTCGGGCAGTCAGACGGATGCGTTTGGCATCCCGTCACTGGTATCTAGAATGACATCGGACAGCTACAATGTACATGCGATGATTGGAAGAGTGCAGCGCATCGGGGTGCGTGCGCCGATTATTCTGATAGGCGGGATTCTCATTACCTTTACGCTGGAGCCGGTGCTTACCCTGGTGCTTGTGGCAACCCTTCCGCTGCTTGCGCTGGTGGTGTACCGCGTGTCAAAAAAGGGTATTCCGATGTACACAAAGGTGTCGCAATCGGTGGACAGTGTGGTGCGTGTCATGAGG
>CAMALD010000137.1 GCA_945836355.1 uncultured Lachnospiraceae bacterium
CAGATAACCATATGAGATTGTAACAAAAACTATGTGCAAGAGTAAATTCCAGATTTGCTTTTTTTAGGGTAAAAAAACTGGAATTTAAAAATTCACTTTACGGTCAAAATAAACACTAAAGCAACTGGTAAAACATATACAACCGTAACCTCAAATCAAACCATTCCAAATACCCACAACCGTACATAAAGATATCACCGACCGGCTTGCACAGGTGAATCCGGCGCTTGCCGAGCAGACCCGCCACGTGCTCGATCTGAATAAATCAGAGCGGCATATCCGCGGAGGCATGGCGACAAAAAAGATGTACGATTCGAAGCGCACCCGGATTGCAGGGAGATGTGAACTGCAGCGGTAGTCCGGATGTAAAAAACAGGAAACACCGCATGGCGGAGTAACGCAAAAAATCGTTCGCTATGCGGTGTTTGTATTTATCTGTGACAAGTGCTATAATGTCAGAAATGCTACAAGGTCAAAAAGAAAGGGGAATGGATATGAAGGTATTGATGCTTAACGGAAGTATGCATCCAAATGGCACCACATTTGCTGCACTTACGGAAATCGGAAGGGAGCTGGAGCAGGAAGGAATCTCGTATGAGATTTTTCAGATGGGGGGCGATGCGGTGCGGGACTGCATCGGCTGCGGACAGTGCAGTGAAAAAGGCTGCGTGTTTGATGATGACAGGGTGAACGAATTTGTTGCAAAAGCCAAGGAGGCAGACGGATTGATTTTTGGTACGCCGGTTTATTACGCGCATCCGAGCGGACGGATATTGTCGTTTCTTGACAGGGTGTTTTACAGCAGCGGCAGAAGCTTTGCATACAAGCCGGGAGCAGCTGTGGCAGTAGCCAGACGCGGTGGTACCAGTGCGTCGCTGGATGTGCTTAACAAATATTTCGGAATCTCCCAGATGCCGGTTGTGGGCTCGACCTACTGGAATATGGCGCATGGCGTAAACGGTCTGGAGGCACTGCTGGACGAGGAGGGAATGCAGACCATGCGCAATGTTGCCCGCAATATGGCGTGGATGCTGAAATGCTTTGAGGCAGGCAGGGAGAAGGGGATTGCACTGCCGCAGGCAGAGCGGGGCAAACGGACCAATTTTATACGCTGAAAAATGCAGAAATTTGTGTGAAAATTGTTTAATTCTTAGTTTAAATATGATACAATAAAGACACTGATTGAAAATTGCTATGGAATTAGCGGAAAGAGGGAAAACGATATGGCAAGAGGTACTTTTCGCGGCGGAAGTCATCCGTATGACGGCAAGGAGCTGTCAAAGGATAAGCCGACAACGGTACTGCTTCCGAAGGGGGAGCTTGTATATCCGGTATCGCAGCATATCGGAGCACCGGCGAAGATTATCGTCGAGAAGGGGGAACATGTGCTTGTGGGGCAGAAGCTAGCCGAGGCGGGCGGTTTTGTGTCGGCGTGTGTAGTCAGCTCCGTATCCGGTACGGTCAAGGCGATAGAACCGAGGCTGATGGTGAACGGTACGATGGCGGAGTCCGTTGTGGTGGAAAATGACGGTGCATATGAGACCGTTCCGGGATTTGGCGAGAAGCGGGACGTGACAAAGCTTTCCAAAGAGGATATCCGCAATTACGTCAAGGAAGCCGGAATCGTCGGTATGGGCGGCGCAGGTTTTCCGACCCATGTCAAGCTGACACCGAAGAATGAGGACGAGATTGATTATGTGATTGTGAATGCGGCGGAGTGTGAGCCGTATCTGACATCGGATTACCGCATGATGCTGGAAGAGACGGAGCACTTAATCGGTGGTTTGAAGATTATATTACAGTTATTTGACCATGCACAGGGCGTGATTGCCGTGGAGGATAATAAGCCGGAGGCTATCGCAAAGCTTACGGCTCTGACCGAGAAGGAGGAGCGTATTTCGGTGCGACCGCTTAAGACAAAATATCCGCAGGGCGCAGAACGCATGCTCATCTATGCGGTGACGGGAAGGCAGATTAATTCTTCCATGCTGCCTGCCGACGCGGGCTGTATTGTCAACAATGTGGACAGTGTGATTTCCATTTATCTGGCGGTGGCAGAGAGCACCCCGCTGATTCGCCGTATCATTACGGTGACCGGAGATGCGGTTGCCGATCCGCGCAATTTTGTTGTGCGTACCGGCACACAGTATTCGGAGCTTTTGGAGGCTGCGGGTGGTTTCAGGGAGGAGCCGGAGAAGATTATTTCCGGCGGTCCGATGATGGGACAGGCTCTCTATTCGCTGGAGGTGCCTGTGACAAAGACCTCGTCGGCACTTCTCGCGCTGAAGAAGGATGAGGTGGCGGCGTTCGCACCGGGAGCCTGCATCCATTGCGGACGCTGCATCGCGGCATGTCCGGGACAGGTAGTCCCTCAGAAGCTGTATCCGGCGGTTATGCGTTCGGACTATGAGACCTTCGAGAAATTGAACGGTATGGAATGCTGTGAGTGCGGCTCCTGTACGTTTGTCTGCCCGGCAAAGCTGCCGTTGACCCAGGCCTTCAAGCAGGCGCGCAAGAGCGTGCTTGACAGCCGGCGCAAAAAGTAAAGGGAAGGAGATATTTATGAAAGCGTTATATCATGTTTCTGCTTCTCCGCATGTCAGAAGCAATACAACAACAGCAGGTATCATGCGGGATGTGGTGATTGCACTGACACCGGCATGCCTGTTTGGAATCTGGCAGTTCGGCTTCCGTGCTTTTTTGGTGCTGTTAGTCAGTGTAGCCACCTGTGTGGCTTCGGAATATCTGTTTTATCGTGTGGTAAAGCGACAAAAGGGGTCTTACGAGTGCAGTGCGGTTGTGACCGGTCTGCTGCTCGGCATGAACCTTCCGGCAAGTGTGCCGCTCTGGATGCCGGTGATTGGCGGCGTGTTTGCCATCATTGTTGTAAAAGAGCTTTATGGCGGTCTCGGGCAAAACTTTATGAACCCTGCGCTGGCAGGAAGATGCTTTCTGCTCGTCTGCTTTGCAAGCCGGATGGCGTCGTTTACCGTTGAGAAGGGCAGCGGTGTATTCCTTAACGGTGCGGCAGCCGTGGACGGCATTTCGTCCGCTACTCCGCTGGCATTAATCAAAGAGGGGGCTGAGTACTCCCTGTCGGATATGTTTTTTGGATTTACCGGTGGTGTCATCGGTGAGACAAGCACCCTGATGATCTTAATCGGTGCGGCATACATGGTTGTCCGCGGTGTGATATCGCTGCGCATACCGCTCGCCTATCTCGGCAGCTTCGCGGTATTTATGCTGCTGTTTGGAGGACATGGTGCAGATGCCTCATATCTGGCCGCACAGCTTTGCGGCGGTGGCCTGATGCTCGGTGCCTTCTTTATGGCGACCGATTATGTAACCAGCCCGGTGACACCGGTGGGGCGCATTGTATTCGGCATCTGCCTCGGCGTGCTGACCGGTATTTTCCGCGTGTTCGGTTCCGGTGCGGAGGGAGTTTCCTACGCAATCATTTTCTGCAACCTGCTGGTACCGCTGATTGAAAAGATTACAATGCCTCGTGCATTCGGAAAGGGAGGAAAACAGTATGTCAGAAAATAACAGAAAATCCTCCATAATCAAAGATGCGCTGGTGCTTTGCCTGATAACTCTTGTGGCAGCCGTGCTGCTGGGGTTGGTAAACGAGGTGACGAAGGACAGAATCGCCGAGCAGAAGGCACAGGCAAAGGCTGCGGCATACCGGGAGGTATATGCGGCTGCCGCCGATATCAGTACCGACAACGCACAGGTACAGGAAAAGGTTGCCGCTGCGGCAGAGCTGCTGGCGGCAAAGGGGTTTGAAAGCATCACAATCGATGAGGCTGGAGTGGCGCTGGATGAATCCGGTACGGTGATTGGTTATGTTATGACGATTACCACGAAAAAGGGTTACGGCGGCGCGCTTACCATGACGATGGGATACAGTCTCGACGGCGCCATAACCGGTATTGCGTTTGTCACATTAAACGAGACGCCGGGATTTGGTATGAAGGCGGATGAGCCGGAGTTTAAGAAGCAGTTTGCCGGAAAGACGGCTTCCCTGCTCACATATGTAAAGGATGGCGCGGATGCCGGGGATGAGATTGATGCAATCAGCGGCGCTACCATCACGACAAAGGCGGTGACCGGTGCGGTGAATGCCGGACTTGCATTTGCTGCGGATATGGCGGCTTCGGGAATAGGAGGTGCCGGAAATGAATAAATGTACAGAGCGTATCTATAATGGTATTGTGAAGGAAAATCCGACCTTCGTGCTGATGCTCGGCATGTGTCCGACACTTGCCGTCACGACCTCCGCAATCAATGGTCTGGGTATGGGTCTTACGACCACTGTGGTTTTAATCATGTCCAACATGCTGATTTCCATGCTGCGCAGGGTGATTCCGGATAAGGTGCGCATGCCTGCGTTCATCGTGGTGGTAGCATCCTTCGTAACGATTGTGCAGATGCTTTTAGAGGCGTTCATTCCTTCGCTGAATGCGTCTCTCGGAATCTATATTCCGTTGATTGTAGTAAACTGTATTATTCTCGGACGCGCGGAGTCCTATGCTTCAAAGAATCCGGTGCTCCCGTCCGTTTTTGACGGTGTCGGCATGGGTCTTGGTTTTACCGCAGGTCTGACGGCAATCGGTATTTTCCGTGAGCTGCTGGGCGCGGGTACGGTTTTCGGATTGCAGATTATGCCGTCGGCATATGAGCCAATGGCAATCTTTATCAAGGCGCCGGGTGCATTTTTCGTGCTGGCTGCACTGACCTGTCTTCAGAATAAATTCAAGCTGCCGTCCGCGACGAACGGCGGGGCAAAACAGGAAAATGTCATTGCCTGCGGAGGCAACTGCAGTACCTGCAGCGGCGC
>CAMALD010000138.1 GCA_945836355.1 uncultured Lachnospiraceae bacterium
GAATTGCACCGGTTTTCTGCCTTATTCTAATTTACACATCTGCATCAAGCATGCATAAGCACTATTTGCTTGAAAATCTGCCGATGATCTCCTCCAGACGCCCTGCCATTTCCTTGTTCTGCTCGGACTGTTCCTGAATGGTATCGGCAATTCTTGCCGTATCCTCATTCTTCTCCGCAATAACGCCAATTGCTGCACGGTTCTCTTCGGTAATGCTATTTACATTCATCGCATTATCGGAAATCTGCTTTACGGACTTCTCAAGGGCGCTGGTTGCCTGATAGATATCATCCATCTGTTTCTTGATGTCCTTAACTGCCTCGCTGTAGTCGCTGGACTGATCTGCGAAATCGCGGAACTGGGTAACAACATCCTCTTCAATGAAGCGAATGATGGAGGCAAAGCACTCATTAACCACCCTGATACTGTCATTTGCATCTTCACATAGCGCCCGGATTGCAGATGCCGTATTCTTGGAAGTATCTGCAAGCGCTCCGATTTCACCTGCCACTACCGCAAAACCGCGGCCCGCCTCGCCGGCTCTTGCAGCCTCGATAGATGCGTTTAAGGACAGGAGGTTGGTCTGTCCAGCTATATCGAGGATGCTGGATGCCAGCTCGTTAATCTTAGCAAGGCTCTTAAGTCTCTCCAGAGCCTCCTCGACAGAGGTTTTGGTCTGGTTCAGGGTTTCCTGACCATTCACATAAGCCTGGTTTGCCTGACTCTTCATAGCATCTGCGCCACCAATCATGGAATCGCTGGTCTTGGTGGAATTCTGAAGATTTGCCATAATCTCACCAACCGACTTGTTGATGCTTCCAATCTCGTTGTTCACATTGCTTACTACATTGTTGGTGCTCTCCATGGATGCGCAAAGCTCCTCGGTAGTGGCCACATTATCGGTAACGCCCTCCACCAGTGACTCCGCAGAGCTCTGGAGACTGACTGCCTTTTCATCCAGTGTGGTACCGCATTCTCTTAAGGTTGCCACGATACCCTGCAGGGATTTTACAAGGCTCTCGGTCGCACCGGAAATGCTGCCAAGCTCATCGTTGCGCGCGGCATGCCGCTGCATTTCTTCCTTATCGGAAATGTCAAGATTGGAAAGTGCGGTAATGCTGTTTTCAATCGACTTCATCGGCTTGGTAAGAATATCGATAATGATGTAGGAAACTACTGCAAGAAGGATAACCGCAAAGATACAGAATACAATCATGCGGCTTCTCAACTGGTTTGCAGAAGCAAAAATCTCACTCACGGAATCGTTAATCATAAAAATCCAGCCGCGGTTTGCCATGTAATAATAGGTAGCCAGCATCTGCTCACCGGTCGCCTCATCGCGATACTCAACGGACTGCGATACGTTCTCTTTACTCTCTTTCAATTCATTGCAAAGGTTTACAATATACTCTTCCTCAGCAACCTGGGCAACCTTCTCCTCATCATCGACAAAAATGTACTTGCCGTCCCGGGCATTTACCATGCAATACTTTGCGTTTTCCATGCCCTCAAGGGTGAGCGCATCGAGCTGGCTGACCAGACCGCTGGTAAAAATACCGAGACCGACAAGACCTGCCGGATTTCCTTCCTCATCGAATACTGCACTATAAAGAGAAACGATCTGTTTTCCCGTTGCCGGAGACATGATAATACCGGTATTATATACGCCGTTTGCGGCAAGCAGGCTCTGCTGTAAAGCTTTCAGCGGTGCCTCATCCTTACGTGTGGTAATGCCGACCGTGCCTGCATTGGTATGAGTGAGCACGTGTGTGTTCCACTCACTCGCATAGATGCCCTCAAGGTTATCAATATCCTTGGAGAACTTCTCCGTGTATGCCTGTGTCTTCGCAAACACATCCGGGTTCTCCGGATTCTTCATGATATCCAGAATCTCTCCGGCACGGCTGTATGCAGTCAGTGTTCCTTCACTTTCCAGCACATAATTCTCAATAATCTGGCTACGCTCTGCCGCAATGGTTTTCATGTTGTTGATTGTACTTTGTCTGGTGTTGGCTGTAATGAGGTTTGTGATGAATAATGTCAATACTGTCATGACCACAATCTGCATCACCAGAATACATGCAATAATTTTGTGCCCTAACTTAAACTGTCTCTTACTTTTTTGCATATGTTCCCTCTTTCCTGTGCAATCGCACAAATAATTTACATCAGTCATATGATATGACTTACTGTATCACTATCTTCGTCTTCACCCAGGTCAACTCAGGCTTCAGATCAAGCTCCTCAGTCATATCCAGAACCGGAAAGCCCTCGATATTAAAATGCAGCCTGCGAAGCCCTGAACTGCGCGGTCCGTCCACTCCTCTTCTCGCATGATAAACGAACCAGGTAAGACCATCCTCATCCTCCACAAAGGAGTTGTGACCAGGTCCGAATTCCCCTGCCTTCTTAATGTCCGCATATTTGTTATCCCAGCCGCGCGGCATCACGCTTCGGGAGGAAACCAGAGGATAATTCTCCTTCACCCAGTTATCCGGATTCAGCAGATCTGCCCCTTCCTGCGCGGAAAGCATGCCCGCCACATAGGTTGTATCCACCGCCGCACTTGAAAACGACATCCAGATTTTTCCGTCACGCTTAACCACATACGGTCCCTCATCCACAAAGGTATGATTATTCGCCCAGCCGTAGTCCGGTTTCGAAAGCACCACCGGCTCTGATTTCAGCTGCCACGGACAATCCGGATTCAGCTCGGCGATATACAGCCATGCCCCCTGATCCACCGGAGAGAACTGTCTCTGTGACCAGCATACATAGTATTTGCCTGCCGACTCAAACTCTGTCATATCCAGCGTAATGCCCTCTTCACCATAAAGCATACTGCCGTCAGCCTTTATCACACGCACCGGCATCTCCCAGTCCGACGCCTTCATCGGATTGCCGCCCGGCTTCAAAGCCATCACATGGCACTGCTCCTTTACAAATGGTCCCGGTGTGCCGCCGTGGTAAATATACAGCCTGTCGTTAATAATATGAAATTCCGGTGCCCACAGCAGGCCCTTCAGATGCGGATATGTCTTCGTATCAAGGAGCAAAACCTCCTGCGCGGTTACCAGTCCCGGAATCGTATCTGCCTCACGTATGTAGAGCGTATTGTTGTAATCCGCATCGTTGGTGGCAATAAAATAATACTTGCCGTTCCATTTGCCGATGCACGGATCCGCGCGGTCCCACGCAATCGGAAACTCATAATGCTCCTGATGAACCTTGCCGTCAATCTCATATTCGCCAGGCACAGACCAGTCGACCTTATCGGCATACCAGTCCACCTTCTTCTCCACAGTGGAGCCATCACTGTATCTTGCCAGTGCTTTTACCTGCTTCAATTCTTCTATGCTATGTACCCTGACCTCATCCGGAACCTCGTTCGCCACATTCACCGGTGTAGTGAAACGAATCAGTAGGCGCTTTGCAACCGCCTCCGGAATCTCAAGCACATTACCGCAGACCGCCCCTTCCGGGAGTCCCTCGCCCGGCATCTCCGCCTGCGCCTTTCCTGTTTCAATGCCTTCCGGCATTTTATAGACAATGCCTAATCCAGCGGCTGTCTGCAGCATCCTGCACGCATTTTCCTTATCGATAAGCTCCTGCTCGGTATAATGAAGCAAATCCTTCGACGTAAACAAAAGGAATTTGCCCACAGCGGAAGCATCAGCACTGCCGTCTGCCTCAATACGCTCTGCAATGACCGCGTAGCCTCCGTCCGCCCTTTCGAAAAGTATCGGATTTTTCAGACTCTTCGCATTTAGCGTTCCATCTGTATTGGAAGTCGCCTTTGCATACAGAATACCGGAATTGTGGTTCAATGCCAGCCATGTGCCATCATCCTGTTTTAATGCCAAATGCATGCTGTACGCCAGCTTCTGTGAATAAATGATATCCTCCTGTGCTTCTCTGGTGTAGCACAGCAATTGATATGTTTTTTCCATCACATCCTCCTTCTGCCACCGGATATATGTCGTTTGTCCCGGTGATTTTTTCACTTTTCATTCCCGTATTATCTTTTCCACAATTTCTGCGATATAGGCGGCCCCTTCCGCTCCCGGATGCAATCCATCCTCCTGATAAATCGCTTTCAGCCACGTATCACCTTTTTCACGAAATGCGGAATACAAATCAAACATTACAATGTCCGGATTTCTTCTTCCAACCTCATCCAGTTTCTCCAGAATCACATCCAGATACTTCTGCTGATGCTTCGGCCAGATGCATTCCAGCACCGGTGTCGGGCGTCCTGCATAAATCCTCGCCGCAGGGTTCGCCTGCCGGATATCCTTGAGTATCCGCTCATAATGCATAATAAAATGCTCTCTTCGCGAAAAAATATCGCTCCACGGGTCCACACCGCTGCGGTCATCCAAAACACCGTCCTGCGCATCGTTCGTGCCAAGCAATACCACGTAGATATCGCCCTTTGCCGCAAGCCCCTGCGCATACCGCTCGGTGTGGGTATAAGGCAGACCCAGAACACTGCCGTCCGGCATCCGCTCATCCGTCACGCAGTGTGCGGTAACACCTGCATTTATTACCTCATAGTCTTTCCCCAGACGCTGCTGCAGCAGATACGGATAGCTCTCCTGCTCCTTCAGTCCATACCCTTCTGTGATACTGTCTCCCATGCAGACTATACAAACTTTATTCATTTTCATCATCTCATGTTCCTTTGTAGTGATATTATACCATTATTCACATTTTTCGTCAAACTTTTTGATATTTTTCCAAAAAATATCAACACTAGATATTGTATGTTAAACGCGTACAATTGTCCGCCATACGCAGTCAGGCTGATATTGTAA
>CAMALD010000139.1 GCA_945836355.1 uncultured Lachnospiraceae bacterium
TTGGAGGTAATCTCGTGAGAAGATACCATTTCCTTATTCAAACGCTTGTAGAGATCATTCCCCTCATCCAGCACATAAGCAATACCGCCGCTCATACCTGCTGCAAAGTTTTTGCCGACCGGCCCGAGCACAACCACACGTCCGCCTGTCATATATTCGCAGCCGTGATCACCGACACCCTCCACCACGGCGGTAGCACCGGAGTTGCGCACGCAGAAACGCTCACCTGCCACACCGTTGATGAATGCCTTACCGCTCGTAGCACCGTAAAGAGCCACATTTCCGATAATAATGTTATCTTCCGGCTTAAACACGGTACCCTCCGGCGGGAACACAATCAGCTTACCTCCGGAAAGCCCCTTGCCGAAATAGTCGTTGCTGTCACCCGCGAGCTCCATTGTCATGCCCTTCGGGATGAACGCGCCGAAGCTCTGTCCGCCTGCACCATGACAGCGGATTACATAGGTATCCTCCGCAAGCGTGTCATCAAAGCGTCTGGTAATCTCCGAACCCAGAATTGTGCCGAAGGTACGGTCAATATTGGAAACCTCGACCTCCACACTCGCAGGCTTTCCTTCCTTCATAGCGCCCTGAAGCTGCTTTAACAGCACCTTCTCGTCCATCGTCTTTTCCAGCTCGAAATCATATGCCTGCTTCGGGTCAAAACAGCATGCCTTCTTAGCATCCGTATACGGATTGTTCAGAATGGCTGAAAGATCGACACGGCTGCCTCTGCCCTGCATTACATCACTGCTTACGCGTAGGAGGTCAGTACGTCCAACCAGCTCATTCACGGTACGGATACCAAGTCTGGCCATATATTCGCGCAGCTCCTGCGCTACAAATTTCATAAAGTTCTCCACATACTCCGGCTTACCTTTAAAGCGCTTGCGCAGCTCCGGATTCTGTGTTGCCACACCCACCGGACAGGTATCCAGATTGCAGACACGCATCATCACACAGCCCATCGTTACCAGCGGTGCCGTGGCAAAGCCAAACTCCTCCGCGCCGAGCAGTGCTGCCACCAATACGTCACGTCCGGTCATCAGCTTACCGTCCGTCTCGATTACCACGCGGGCACGCAGACCGTTTGCAATCAGATTCTGATGGGTTTCGGCAAGGCCAAGTTCCCACGGAAGTCCTGCATTATGAATGGAGCTGCGCGGTGCTGCACCGGTACCTCCGTCATATCCGGAAATCAAAATAACACCCGCACCTGCTTTTGCCACACCGCATGCTACGGTGCCCACACCTGCCTCCGAGACAAGCTTTACGGAAATCCTCGCTCCGGTATTGGCATTTTTCAGGTCATAAATCAACTGTGCAAGATCCTCAATGGAGTAGATGTCATGATGCGGCGGCGGTGAAATCAAAGCCACACCCGGCGTGGAATGCCTGGTCTTTGCAATCCAAGGATAAACCTTCTCCGCCGGAAGGTGTCCGCCCTCGCCCGGCTTTGCCCCCTGCGCCATCTTAATCTGAATCTCTTTTGCGCTTACCAGATAGCGGGAAGTAACACCAAAACGTCCCGATGCCACCTGCTTGATGGCGGAGCAGCGGTCAATGCCGTCCTCACTGCCGTTCAGACGCTCCAGACTCTCACCGCCCTCACCGCTGTTGGATTTGCCCCCCAGGTGGTTCATGGCGATCGCCAGCGTCTCGTGCGCCTCCTGTGAAATCGAGCCGTAGGACATTGCACCGGTCTTGAAACGCTTTACAATTTCATCCACGCTCTCCACCTCATCGATGGAAATTCCCTTCTCCGGGAAGTTGAAATCAAGCAGTCCGCGCAGATGAATCCCCTTTTCCTCCTCGGTGATTACGCGCGAATACTCCTTAAAGGTCTCATAATTGCCGTTCCATGCAGCCTGCTGCAGCAAATGGATGGTGAGCGGATTGTACAGATGCTCCTCCTTGCCGCTGCGCATCTTGTGATGGCCTGCACTGTCCAGCGTCAGATCCACACCCAGCTCGAGCGGGTCAAACGCACTTGAATGAAGGTCATCCACCTGCTTTTCGATATCCTTAATGTTGATACCGCCGATGCGGCTGACCGTATCGGTAAAATATTTGTCAATAACCTCCCTGCCGATTCCAATCGCCTCAAAAATCTTTGAGCCCTGATAGGACTGAATCGTGGAGATACCCATTTTCGCGGCAATCTTGACAATACCGTGCAATACTGCCGCATTGTAATCGTCCACTGCCGCGTAGTAATCCTTATCGAGCATATGGCTCTCAATCAGGTATTTGATGGCATCCTGCGCCAGATACGGGTTAACCGCACTTGCACCGTAGCCGAGCAGAGTGGCAAAGTGGTGCACCTCGCGCGGCTCCGCACTCTCGAGAATCATCGCTACGCTCGTGCGCTTCTTGGTGCGCACAAGATGCTGCTGCATTGCAGACACTGCAAGCAGTGACGGGATTGCCACATGGTTCTCATCCACGCCGCGGTCAGAGAGGATCAGGATATTCGCCCCTTCCTTATATGCGCGGTCCGCATCCAGAAACAGATGGTCAATGGCTTTTTCCAGAGAAGTGTTCTTGTAATAGGTAATCGGAATCACTTCACTCTTAAAGCCCGGACGATCCATGTTTTTAATCTTGAGCAAATCGGTATCCGTCAAAATCGGGTTGTTAATCTTTAATACATGACAATTCTCTGCCTTCTCTTCCAGAAGGTTGCCGTCCTCACCGATATATACGGTCGTGCTGGTAACGATCTCCTCACGGATACAGTCGATCGGCGGGTTTGTCACCTGCGCAAAAAGCTGGCGGAAGTAGTTAAACAGCGGCTGAGCCTTTTTCGACAGCACCGGAAGCGACGTATCCACGCCCATTGCCGCAGTCGGCTCAATACCATTCTTTGCCATCGGCAGAATGGAATTTTTGAAATCCTCGTAGGTATAGCCGAACGCTTTCATCAGGCGAAGTCTCTCGTCATTTGTGAACTCATCGATGCGCTGATTCGGAATCTTTAAATCCTTCAGACGAATCAGCTTGGAATCAAGCCATTCGCCGTATGGCTGGCGGCTTGCATAGCGCATCTTGATTTCTTCATCATCGACCACCACACCTCTGACCGTATCAATCAGCAGCATTTTGCCCGGACGGACGCGCTCTTTCTTAACAATCTTTTCCTTCGGAATATCCAGCACGCCGACCTCGGAGGACAAAATCACATTATCATCAGCGGTGATATAATATCTGGACGGACGCAGCCCATTGCGGTCAAGCACAGCTCCCATGATATCCCCGTCCGAAAACAGGATGGATGCCGGACCGTCCCACGGCTCCATCATGGTTGCATAGTATTGATAAAAGTCCTTTTTCTCCTGACTGATGCTCATGTCATTTGCCCACGGCTCCGGAATCGTAATCATGACCGCAAGAGGAAGGTCCATGCCGCTCATGACCAAAAATTCCAAAGTATTGTCAAGCATCGCCGAGTCGGAGCCCTCAGTGTTGACCACCGGAAGAATCTTTTGGAATTCGCCCTTCAGATAACGGGATTCCATCGTCTCCTCACGGGCAAGCATCTTGTCGGCATTACCGCGGATTGTGTTAATCTCACCGTTGTGTACGATAAAACGGTTCGGATGCGCTCTCTGCCAGCTCGGATTGGTATTGGTCGAGAAACGGGAATGTACAATTGCAATCGCAGACTCGTACTCCTTCTCCTGCAAGTCCGCAAAAAACATGCGGAGCTGTTTTACCAGAAACATACCTTTATAGACAATCGTCCGCGAGGAAAGCGATACCACATAGGTGTTATCGTTACTCTGTTCAAACACGCGGCGCGCAATGTAGAGCTTGCGGTCAAAATCCAGTCCCTGTGCCACCTTCTTAGGCCGTTTTACAAAGCACTGCATAATGCACGGCATACATTCCAGTGCCTTATGTCCGAGTATTTCCTCATGAATCGGCACCGTTCTCCAGCCCAAAAACTCCATGCCTTCCTTCTCAATGATTATCTCAAACATTTTTTTTGCCTGATTGCGGCGCAGCTCATCCTGCGGGAAGAAAATCATACCCACACCGTAATCGCGCTCATCGCCAAGCTCAAAGCCGAGCGGTTTTACTGCCTTTTTGAAGAATTTGTGCGAAATCTGCAATAAGATACCTACACCGTCACCGGTTTTCCCCTCTGCATCTTTACCGGCTCTGTGCTCCAGATTTTCTACAATCTTCAATGCTCCCTCTACTGTTTCGTGGGACTTTTTACCCTTAATGTTGACAATCGCACCAATACCGCAGTTGTCGTGCTCAAATCTTGGGTCGTACAAGCCCTGTTTTCTTCTCATAATTTCTTCTTCCGCCTGCATCCTATCTCCATCCTTTCCCGATTCTTGTTTTCCTTGTGCTTACGCACCCCCGGAGTTTTTTGTTCCACAGGAAATTTATTACAATCCTTATGAAACAAAAAGACGCCCAGAAAATTTTCATTTTCTGAACGCCTTTGTCCTTTGCGCTTGATGATACCATACCAAATACAAAAATGCAACTGTTTTTTCTCATCTTTCTCCTATTTTTTGCCGATATACAATCTGACGAAAATCTTGTGTCCTTGTACTGCTTGCCGCAAACAAGAACGCTCGTAAAAAATGCAAAGAGCAAGATTCATATTCCCAGGAGGCACATTATGGCAGATTACGACCAGCGCATCTTTAGTTCCAGTCACACAGCATTGCAAAGCCGGTTTTCCGGCAATACACGCGCCGCATCCGGCACTGCAGCTCCCTCCCTGACCGGCGCCGCGCATTCCCAGGGAATGAGTTTTTCCACCGGACAGATAATACGCGGCCGGATTA
>CAMALD010000140.1 GCA_945836355.1 uncultured Lachnospiraceae bacterium
GAAAAGCCTTTTGGAACGACGATGCAGGCTGTCTGGCGGATGTGATTGCACCGGACGGGACTAAGGATATAAGCATCCGACCGAATCAGATATTTGCGGTGTCTCTGCCGTTTTCCCTGCTTTCGGAGCATCAGGCGAAGCAGGTAGTGCAGACGGTTTATGAAAAGCTGTATACCCCGTATGGATTGCGCAGTCTGGCGCAGGATGAGACAGACTACCGGGGCAGATATATCGGAAAGCTGCTGGAGCGCGACATGGCGTATCATATGGGCACGGCATGGGGATATCTTGCCGGGGCGTTTATCACGGCATGGCTTTATACCGGGGGCAGTGTTTGTGAGGCAAGAGAGATGTGCCTGCGCTTTATGGATCACATGGCGGACGGCTGTCTTGGGGGGATTGCAGAGATTTTTGACGGCGATTTTGCAGATGAGGGAAGAGGCTGCTACACACAGGCATGGAGCGTGGGCGAAGTGTTGAGGGCTGCAGTCGAGCTGGAGCAATTTGGCGAGTGTTTTCCGTGATATTGTATGTGGATACCGCATGAGACCAATGCAGGGCTGCATATACTGTAGATGAGGAAAACTGGAAAAGCGGGTAAAGGGATGCGGCACAGATTGACGGAGATTGTCATTGGCGGCGGAATTTTTATGCTGTTAATAGCGTTTGGTGACTTCCGCGGGGAACCGCAGATGCATGGTGAAATGGTTTTTGATACCTGTTCGGAATACATGGTGCTCAGTGTGATTGAGAATGAGATTGCGGTGCTTGCCACACAGCAGGAGATGTACACCGATGAGGGAAACGGGGGGCGCAAGGTGACCGGGCTGCCCCACTATGTTACGGAATATCCCAACCTGTATGCGCCGGATAAAGAGGAGGTGGATTCGCCGGAGGAGCAGCATCCGGCGCAGGGAAAGACGGCATATCTGACCTTTGATGACGGACCGAGTGAAAACACCATCCGGGTGCTCGATATTCTGAAGCAGGAAGGCATTCACGCAACATTTTTTCTAATCGGGGAGGAAATCACCCCGGAGCGTGAGGAGATTGTGAAGCGGATTGTGGAAGAAGGTCATACGATCGGTCTTCACACCTACTGCCACGATTATCAGAAAATGTACCGCTCGGTGGAGGCATTTCTGGAGGATTACGAAAATGTCTGTGAGCGTATCTGTGAGGTGACGGGGCAGGTGCCGGGCATCTTCCGGTTCCCGGGGGGCAGTGCCAACTATTATGCAAGAGGAATCATCGGGGAGATTAAGACTGAGATGGAGCGGCGTGGGTTTTGCTATTATGACTGGAATGTCAGTGCTGAGGATTCGGTGGGAACGCCTACGCGCTATTCCATACGTGCGAATATCTTCAAGGATGTGTTTCGGTATGACCGTCCGGTGATATTAATGCATGATTCCATGTCAAATGGCTTGACGGCGTCCATGCTGACTGATATTATAAAAGAAATCAGAGATGCGGGATATGCATTTGATACGCTGGACCACAGAGAAATATGCCATTTTGGAACATGATGGCGTCGCTTTTGCGTCGCTTCAGCGACATAATTCCACTGCAAAAGCGTGCGCATCCCCCGAGGGTTCGTCGTGTGGAAAATACAATTTTTCACACGACGAAAAATCTCGGAACCGTTCGAATGCAATCTGACAGTGAAGCAGTCTCCGACTTTCTGTAATTCTAATCAGCGAAAAAATGCGGAAACTCAAGAGCGGCGGGGTTGACAAAACGGAAAACAAAATGTATAATTATAAATACATATCAATAATTATACATTCGTGCGGTAATAATACGATGAATAATGGGCGGGATGGTCCATGAAGGAGGTACGGGATGAATTTAAAGGGACGTTCGTTTTTGACACTGAAGGATTATGCTCCGGAAGAGATTATGTATCTGCTTGATCTTGCGGCGGACTTAAAGGCAAAGAAGAAGCAGGGAATCACGGGAAACAGCTTGAAGGGCAAGAATATTGCATTGATTTTTGAGAAGCCATCGACAAGAACCAGATGTTCGTTCACCATCGGCTGCATTGATGAGGGAGGTCATCCCGAATACCTGGGCAAGGATGATATCCAGCTCGGATACAAGGAGAGTGTCGAGGATACGGCACGTGTCCTCGGAAGAATGTTTGACGGTATTGAGTTTCGCGGATTTAAGCAGGAAAATGTGGAGAAGCTTGCTAAGTACAGCGGTGTGCCGGTTTGGAACGGTCTGACGGATGAGTATCATCCGACGCAGATTCTTGCGGATTTCCTAACCTTAAAGGAGCGGTTTGGAAAGCTTGCCGGTCTGAAGCTGGTCTTTGTCGGAGATGGAAGAAATAATATGGCAAACAGCCTGATGATTGGCTCTGCCAAGATGGGGCTGGATTTTGTTATCCTGGCTCCGAAGAGCTTGTGGCCTGCCGGGGAGCTGGTAAGCCTTTGCGAGGAATACGCAAAGCAGTCCGGCGGAAAGATTACGATTACGGAGGATACGGCGGCGGTTGCGGGCGCGGACGCAATCTATACCGATGTATGGTGTTCGATGGGCGAGGAGGACAAGGCGGCAGAGCGCATTGCATTGCTCAGTCCGTATCAGGTGAATGCAGCCCTGATGGAGAAGACCGGTAAGGACAGCACCATTTTCCTGCACTGCCTGCCGGCTGTGAAGGGCAAGGAAGTGACCGAGGAAATCTTTGAAAAGTTTGCGGATGTTGTATTTGATGAGGCGGAAAACCGTATGCACACGATCAAGGCGGTCATGGTAGCTACCTTAGGTGAATACGACCGTTAATGCAGGCGGAGGTGCCGGATGAGAAAGCTTCTTCAAAAACTGAAAAACAATGATTTATTGCTGGACAGCCTGAATGTGGGCATTGGTTTTGTACTTATCGTGACGCTTGCCGTGTTTATGATAACGGGGGCGTATCCGGCGCTGCTGCTGGCTGTGTGGGCTGCCGGAATGATAAATATGGTCAATGGTTTTAAGACCATGAAAAAGAGAGCACATGCAACGCTCGGACAGTCGATGGTGTTTTTGGGGATGATTATTCTGGTCGGAGGCTCCGTGCTGGTAATCTCCATGATGCAGGCAGGTGTGTAGTAAGAGTTTTCTAATGAATTTATAATTTGTAATTCGGGTGATTTGCGGGTAATATATTAGCAGGATCATTCAGAAGGCTGGCAGCCGGAGCTTTGTTCCGGCTGTTTTTTATATTATAGAAAATTGCGACAGATTTCTATAATGTAAAAATCGCTCCGCTGAGGATGCGCACTTTATTCTTTATGGTGATCAATCTTGACGGAAGGGGGAAAAGGAATGAAGAAACGTTCATCCGGAGCAGTGTGGGGGATTATGTTGATTGTGTGCGGCGTTCTGCTCGGCGGAAAGGTACTGCACTGGTTTTCATTTGACTTGTTTTTCCGTGGCTGGTGGACGCTGTTTATCATTATACCGAGTGCGGTGCACTTCCTGACGGAGAAGGGAGAGCGCATATCCGCGCTGCGCGGGCTTCTACTCGGAGTGCTTTTACTGATGGCAGCACAGGGCTTTATCGAGGTATCCATGCTTTTGCCCCTTTTGATTGCCGGCATTCTGATTTTGAGTGGCTTTAAGATGGCGCTGCCAAAGAAAAACGGGGGGGCTGCTGGGCAATCCGGCAGGAAATATCAGAGAACAAAAAGTCGCCGCCGTAAGGAACAGGCTTACGACGGTTACAGGGAAGATGAATATTATTACGAGGCAATAAAGGATACACCGCCGCAGGAGTTTGCACAGGACTTTGCGCAGAATCATTATGCGCAGGATTTTGAGGAAGAGCAGCAGGATTCGGGGTATCATTTCACTGCGGAGGACAGCCCTGAGTTCTGGCAGGAAAATAAAAAGTTTGAGTGGAATGAGTACGCAAATCGCGGCGATTACCGAAAAGATTTTGCAGACGGTTACCGGGACGGGCGGACAGGCGCAGGTGTTCACGGGCAGCACCGGAGAAGGTCGGAGGAGTTTGCAGGGAGGCGCGACGGTTACTGTGCATGTACGGCAGTGTTTTCCGGCAAGGAAATCCGTTTCCGGCAGGAAGGTTTCTTTGGCGCTACGTTATCTGCTGTGTTCGGCGGTCTTGATCTTGATTTGAGAGATGCTGTGTTTACCGGCAACACGCAGATAGAGGCAATCGCCATATTCGGCGCTGTGGATATCAAGGCACCGGACAATGTCCGTGTGATAGTCAACGGCACTCCGGTGTTCGGCGGTCTTGAAAATCATGTCAGGCCAAATCCGAATCTGCCGGGGGATGCGTACACACTCTATGTTCATGCGACTTGCATATTCGGCGGAATTGAGATAAAATAACAATATAAAAACATGCGGAACGGAGAAAGTAAAATGGATGCCGAAAGATTGGTGCTCTGCGGAAGCAATTACTATGAGCAGAAATATTATTTTAATGAAGAACGGTTTGGCAGGCTGCCGCAGGCCATCAAGGATGAATTGCAGATTATGTGCGTGATGTATACGGAGGATGTCGGCGGCGTGCTGATTGTGGAATGCGACCCGGAGGAAGGGCTCCTGCTGCGTACGGAAAGTGATGAGTCGGATCTTTTGTATGACGAAATCGGAAGCGTACTCAAATTGAAGCAGCTTCAGGAAGAAAAAAGAGAATTGCTCGAATCGCTGGAGATGTATTACCGGCTGGTGATTTTGGGCAAAACGGAAGATTGATGGCATAAGGGAATGGCACATGCATGGCGTATGTATCCATGTTGAACGGAAACTCAGGCCTTTCATCGGGGATCACCAGCTCACCTT
>CAMALD010000141.1 GCA_945836355.1 uncultured Lachnospiraceae bacterium
AAATCGTTTCAACATAAATTCTCCATATCAGAAGACCTGCAGCCGGTCTGTGACTGCCGGTGCAGGCGCTTCGAAAAAACATTAACAGTAAGAATTGAACATAATACCGCTATAGACCGAGGTATTATATGGGGTATTAAATCCTGCCCGCGAGGTATTCGGATATGTGACGATGGTCTTATCGACATACTCCATCGGATTAAGAGCAATATCCTGCATTTTGCGGGAAAGTCTTGCAAGCATGCCGTCCGGCTCCTCAAATAATTCGCGGAGCTGCTTTGCAGCCTCCGAAGTCTGCAATGTGTCCGGATCGAGAGAGAGAGTCAAATCCTCGCCGCGATGGATGCCGGAGCTTTGCAGCTTGCCGATATCGGAGGAGAGGATATGGTTCAGCTCGTTTTGTAATCGGGCGGAACGCCGGTTGCCGGGCAGACCGTTTTGGGAAAGCCGGATGATGGCATTGTAACCGTCGAGAAAACTCTGCAAGCCGGTAATAGTCTGCTCCCCGATAGTTTTCGGCGAAATTTTGACCGGTTCATCGGTTGCGCGCAAAAGTGTGAGTGCAAGGTCACGGCCCGCAAGCACTTCGTTGCGTGCGCTTTCCTTCTCGGCTCCGTTTAAGGAAAAACGGGCATTGGCGGGCGCCTGCGCCACATGGTCCAGACCGAAATAGGACACAAGCCCCGGAAATCCCGGTGCAGGTGTGGCAGAATCCGCTATGATAAAACGAAGGGATTCATCCCTTGCAACTCCGGTCTCAGCGGAATGCAGCACCATGCGGGAAATTCCGGCGGATGAATTTTCTTCCACCTCGGCGCGCACGGAAATATTGGATTTGTTGATAAAGTCGGTCAGTTTATTCATCAACTCACGGTTCGTGGAGTTGCCTGTAATCTTATAGGAAAACTCGTAGTCCTCATCGCCTGTCTGGATGTGAAAGCGGTAAGAGCCGGGAGCAGGACCCTCTGTATCGGAGGGAACGAAAAGTCCGCGGTTTACCTGTGGGGATGCAAGGGAATGCACCTGCACGGATATCGGCTCGCTGAATGTGTTTTGTTCCGGAAAAAGCAGCTTTGCCGAGACACCGGACGGATCGGAGGACTGCACGCCGGACGTGACAGCAGGCTTTAGCAGTACGCCCGAAAGCTCCTTCAGCTTGTCGGAGAGGGTCAGAGCGGCATCCTTTAGGGTCAGCGAAAAAAACTGCTTATCCTTGGACAGGTCGAGCTTATAATAAGCAGAATGCCGGTTTAAGCTGACGATGCGGCTGTAAATATCCTTCAGCTCCTTTGGCTTGTGCGCGGAGGAATACCGTGACAGACTTGAGGAGTATTCAGTTAGATAGTTATTATATACCTGAATCATATCAGACGACCTTCTTTCCGGCAGAACCGATTCATGTTTATATCATAATATCACTAAAACGAGGAAGTGTAAAGAAAAAGTGTTGTTCCCGATTTCGACAAGAAAATATGTTTTCAAATTGAAAACAGCCGGAAAAAGTGATATACTATAATTAGCTATGTATAGGTGTGATTTTGGCGCCGGTCAGAGATGTTTGGGAGTGAACTGCGGTGAAGGACAAGATTGAACAGTTGGCGAAGGGAAAATTTGAATATCAGTTGCCGGAGATGGAGCTTTCCGCATATCGACTGGAGATTTGTGTGCAGGCGGGGGGAAGCTACAGAGGGAGCTTTCGCATCAGCAACAGCCGGAAACGGAGGATGAAAGGAGTTATCTATTCGGATCATCTTTTGTTTGAGTGCGAAAAGCAGCAGTTTATCGGAGAGGATAATGAGATTCCTTTTGTGTTTCATGCAGAGACGTCCTGTGTGGGGGAGAAGATAGAAGGAGAGCTTCATATTGTGACCGATGTGGGCGAAACCACACTTCCGTATGAGGTGCAGGTGGTTTTGCCGCATTTTCATACTTCGGCAGGTGAGATTAAGGATTTGTTTCAGTTTGCGGCACTGGCGAAGCAGAACTGGCAGGAAGCGGAGGATTTGTTTTTTAGGGAAGATTTTGCTGACACGCTTTTTTACCGGGATCACCGCTATGAGACCCTCTATGGCACGTTGATTAAGAGCGCTCAGCATTCGCAGGCTCTTGAGGAGTTTTTGATTGCCGCGGGCAAAAAGCCCCCGGTGGAGATTCTGCTTGAAAAGGCAGAGTACCAATACAAGGCTGCCGGTTATCCGTTTATGGATAAGCTGGTATTTCGAAAGAACAGCTGGGGAAGCGCCCGCTTTCAGATACAGTGTGAAGGGGAATTTGTCAAGCCGGAGCGGGAAGCCTTCTCCACGGAGGATTTCGTGGACGGCAGGCTGGAGGTTGGCTTTGTGGTGCAGTCGGAAGGCTTAAAGGAGGGCATTCACAGGGCACAGCTTACCATCTCCTCAATCCGGCAGATCTTTACCGTGCCGATTGTCTGCACGGTGGAGCATAAAAAACAGGAGCAGTGGGAACAGCGCAGGAAAATAGCACGCGCGAAAGCCGGTCTGACGGAAAACTACATATTGTTCCGCAGCGGAGGGCAGAATGTAAAACAGTATATTGCGGAGGCAGAACGGCAGCTTGCAGTCTTTCGCAACATGGAAGAGACGGATGAAAGGACATCTCTGTTGATTCGTCTGTACCAGGTACATATATGGCAGGCATCCGGCAGGGAGGCTGCGGCAAAAAACACGCTCATTTCCATGGGCGAGGCGCCGCAATCCGAACGATTAAAGCTCTATCCGGAGGCAGAAGCGGCATTTTATTATCTGCATACCATGCAAAAGCATCCGGAGTATACAGCCGAAGAAGCAGCTCTGCGTATTCGGGAGCTTTACCGCAGGAATCCGGATGAGGACATGCTGCTGTGGTATTTGCTGTTTCTGGACGGAGAGTATGCGGACAGGAAACAGCGTCTGGATGCAATCCGCAGTCATATCGGGCGCGGGCACTATAATCCTGTGCTGATGTTTGAGGCGCTGGCTGTACTGCACGAGGAGGCAGCGCTGCTGCATTCGCTGGGAACGTTTGAATTACAGATATTAAAGCTCGCGTCGGAATATAATTATATCAGCCAGGGGCTTTTATCACAGCTTATTTACCTTGCCGCGAGAGAAAAGGCGATGTCACCGCTTTTGTACCGCATTCTGACGGCATGCTATGACAGGTATCCGGAGAAGGAGCTGCTGTCGGTGATATGTACGCTCATTATCCGCAACGGAAATAAAGGAACCAGGTTTTTTCCGTGGCTAAAGAGGGGTGTTGAGCAGCAGCTTCGAATCACAGAGCTGCCGGAGTATTACCTGTTTTGTATGGATGAGGATTCGGAAGAAAAGATACATCCGGATATCTATCTATATTTTTCCTATAACAACGAAATCAGCAACCGGAAAAAAGCATTGCTCTTTGCAAATCTGATTCGCAATAAACAGGAGAATATGGCGATGTACCGCAAATACCGCAGGAATATCGAGGAGTTTGCGGGGGCGCAGCTGAGGGCTGCGGGGATCAGCAGCAATCTGGCGGTAATCTACAATGATGTTTTTGCGGAAGGAATGCAGAACGAGATAAATTACCGAAACTTGCCGCTGCTTGCCTTTATGCATTGTGTCACCTGTGACTCGGAACAGATGAGGAGTGTGTGCGTGCGCCACCCGGGGCAGGCACAGGAACAGCTGGTTCCGCTGATTCACCGGCGCGCCTATGTCAATATTTACACCGAGGATGCGGAGCTGTTTCTGGTAGACAAGGAAGATTGTTACTACCCGGTGAAAAACTTCGGGGGCAATGCAAAGGAGATTTCGGTTTCAGTTAAAAAAATGCTCTTTCTGGATGACTTTTTATGGCAGAGTTACGAAACGGGAAGTGCAAATCCGGCGCTTTTGCTTTATCTGGCGGAGCAGATTGACCGCTACCAGAAATATGCCGAACATAAGCATGAATTGTACCGCCGGCTTGCAGAGCAGAAGGAGCTTTCAAAGCGTCAGCGGAATCAATGCATCCTGACTCTGATGGATTACTATTATGATAATTACGAGAGCGAGCTGTTTGAGTATTATTTAAAGCAGGTGCAGCTGGAGCCGCTGGAGCCGAAGGAGCGCGCGAGGGTTATCAATCTCCTGATTATGCGGGGCTTTGATGAGGCTGCGGAGAGCGCCCTGCGCAGATATGGCGTGGAGTATGTGGATGTGCGCAGGCTGGCAAAGCTTGCCGGACGGTTGATGACGAGGGAAGAACAGCCGGGTACCGATTCGTTTCTTTTGTATCTCATTCGATATGTGTTTGAATGCGGCAAGTGTGAGGAGGAGCAGCTGGAGTATCTGTGCAGGTTCTACCACGGCTCCACGGACAGCATGTATGCCGTCTGGAAGGCTGCGAAAAATGCGGATATGGATGCGGAGGAGCTGGAGGAAAGTCTGCTGGGACAGATGCTGTTTGCCGAGAGCTATGTGGAAAATGGGCAGTCGGTTTTCCTGAATTATTACCGGCACGGGACAAACCGTAAGCTGATCCGGGCATATTTGAATTATCATGCCTACAAATATCTTATCAAGGACCGGGTGCTGCAGCAGGAGCTGTTTGAAATCATGGAGCAGGAGCTGGCAATGGAAGAAAATGATATCTGCACGGTGGCATTGCTGAAGGAGTTTTCGGAGGAGGAAAATCTGACGCAGCGCCGTAAGCAGTTTATTGCCTATAAGCTGCAGGGACTGATAAGGAAGGGCAT
>CAMALD010000142.1 GCA_945836355.1 uncultured Lachnospiraceae bacterium
AAAACCGGCGACATTATCGTGGGGAACACCAAAATTCGCAATCAGAACGAAAAATTCAGTGCCCTGCTCTATGTGAAAACAATTAATGGTCTGTCGGTGGCGGAGGCAATGAAGCGTCCGCGGTTTGAGGAGCTCACACCGATATTCCCGAATAAGCGCATACATCTGGAGACCCCTGGCTGCAAGCCGGCAATGCGTATCGTCGATCTGGTATCCCCAATCGGCAAGGGGCAGAGAGGTATGATTGTGTCACAGCCGAAGGCCGGTAAAACCACGCTGCTGAAGCAGATTGCGCGAGCAGTCAATATAAATCACCCGGAGATGCATATGATTATTCTGCTCATCGATGAGCGCCCGGAGGAAGTGACGGATATGAAGGAGTCCATTCAGGGTGACAATGTGGAGGTAATCTATTCTACCTTTGATGAGCTTCCGGAGAATCATAAGAGAGTGTCTGAGATGGTAATCGAGAGAGCAAAGCGTCTGGTGGAGCATGGCAAGGATGTCATTATTCTGCTTGACAGCATTACCAGACTGGCGCGCGCATACAATCTGACCTGCCAGTCGAGCGGCCGCACGTTGTCCGGCGGTCTTGATCCGGCGGCACTTCACATGCCGAAGAAGTTTTTCGGTGCGGCGCGCAATATGCGTGAAGGCGGCAGTCTGACCATACTTGCGACTGCACTTGTCGATACAGGAAGCCGTATGGATGATGTGGTGTTTGAGGAATTTAAGGGCACCGGCAACATGGAGCTGGTACTCGACCGCAATCTTTCGGAGCGCCGGGTATTTCCTGCCATTGATCTTCCGCGTTCCAGTACCAGACGGGACGACCTGCTGCTGGAGCCGGCGGAGATGGAGGCGAATGTTCTGATGAGACGCGCATTCAACGGACTGAAGCCGGAGGATGCGGTAGAGCGCATTATCCAGATGTTTGCAACGACAAAAAACAACAAGGAATTCATTGAGACGATAAAAAAGACAAAAATTACATATTAGGTCTTGCCAAGGCGAAGAGACTATGCTATAATGAGAAAGCTGTTTTAAAATCATTGTATATCGGTTAGAAATCGATGTATAAAAGGATAACGAGAGGTGAAAAAAATGAAAGAGTCTATTCAGCCAAAGTATTATCAGGCAAAGGTTACCTGCAACTGCGGTAATGAGTTTGTAACCGGTTCAACAAAGTCGGAGATTCACGTGGAAGTATGCTCCAAGTGCCATTCCTTCTACACAGGTCAGCAGAAGGCAGCTGCAGCTCGCGGTGCTATCGATAAGTTTAATCGTCGCTACTGTCTTAGCAACAACTAATATTTGCATATAGGATAATCGCAAGACGATGAAAACCAGGTTGAGGTTATGAAAAAAGTAATCTCAACCTATTTTTGCATTACAGAAAATTTCGACAGTGTCCGTGCAGGGATGATGCATGGATTGCAGATAAATACAGATATATATGAAAAGGAGATGAAGGGATGAAATCATCGGGAATCGGCGGACAGGCCGTATTAGAAGGCGTAATGATGAAAAATAAAAGTAAGTATGCCGTAGCTGTCAGAACACCGAACAATCAGATTGAAGTTAAAACAGATGAATTTCACAGCATGGGCGAGCGCGTTCCGTTATTCCGTGTGCCGGTATTTCGCGGAATGGCAGCATTTGCGGAGTCCCTTGTACTTGGAATCCGCTCTCTGAATTATTCCTCGGATTTTGCGATGGAGGGCGAAAAGGATGACAAAGAAGCATCTAAGACCCAAGAAACACTGATGGACATCGGCGTGGTAGTATTTTCGGTGATGCTTGCGGTGGCTATTTTCATTTTGTTTCCGCTCTTTATTTCAAACCTGTTGGGAAAAGTAATCGATTCAGAGACGGTACTGCTGATTCTGGAGGGTGTACTGCGCATTGTTGTTTTTGTGGCATATGTCCTTTTGATTTCCAGAATGAACGATATCAAGCGGGTGTTTATGTATCACGGCGCAGAGCATAAATGTATCAACTGCGTGGAAAACGGAGAAGAGCTTACGGTGGCAAATGTCAGACGCCAGAGCCGCTGCCACAAGCGCTGCGGTACCAGCTTTATGCTGATTGTTATGCTGGTAAGCTTCCTTCTGTTTATGTTTATCCGCGTGGAGACTGTGTGGCTACGCTATGTACTCCGTATTGTATTGATTCCGTTTATCGCCGGTATCTCCTATGAGTTTATCCGTCTGGCAGGCAATTCGGATAATAAAGTGGTCGCAGTATTGAGCAAGCCGGGATTCTGGATGCAGGGCCTCACCACGAAGGAGCCGGATGATTCCATGATTGAGGTGGCTATCGCTTCGGTGGAGGCGGTATTTGACTGGAATGCGTACCAGGAAAAAGAGGGCATTGCAAAGAGGCAAAACAACAAGAAAAATAAAAAGAATTCTTCGGGGCATGGCAGGAAGGAGCAGAAGGAGCAGTCTGCAAAGAGCGTCATTACCACAGAATTAAAGAATGATTTTTCTGCACCTTCCGACGAGGAAGAGGATGATATTCTTCGCGCGCTGGACAAGTTTTTTGTATATGAGGGCAACAAGACTGTCATGGAGATGGGTGAGCCGACCAGCAAGAAGAGTGAAGAAAATCCGGAGCCTGCGGCATCGCCGGAAAGCAGCGATACACAGATTGCTGCATCGAAAGAAAATGCGGAAGGCTGAGACGGGATGACAAGACGGGAAGCAGTACAGTTTGCTGAAAAGCAGCTTTTACAAGCCGGTATCGCCGAGGCGCGGCTGGATGCCAGATATTTGTTCTGCTATGTAACTGGTCTGTCACAGACACAGCTTATGCTGGACGGAGAAGAACTGCTCTCGGAGGATATGTGCAGACACTATGAAGAGCTGGTGGAAAAGCGGGCGGAGCATATACCGCTGCAGCATCTGACCGGTGAGCAGGAGTTTATGGGAATGAGCTTTGAGGTGACGCCGGATGTGCTGGTGCCAAGGCAGGATACCGAATGTCTGGTTGAGGAAGTGCTGAAATACAGTGAGGGTAAGAGAGTGCTGGATCTGTGCACAGGCTCGGGCTGTATTGCAGTCAGCATTGCAAAACTGGGGAAACCTCAGGTGGTACATGCCAGTGACCTCTCAAAAGCCGCGCTGGCTGTGGCTGAGAGAAATGCCGGAAAGCTCCGTGCAGAGATTCGTTTCTTTGAGGGCGATCTCTACGAGGCAATTTCGGAAAAATATGATATTATTGTTTCTAATCCGCCGTATATAGCGACTGCTGAGCTTGCCGGCCTGATGCAGGAGGTGCGGCTGCATGAGCCGGTGATGGCGCTGGATGGCGCTGAGGACGGGCTGTTATTCTATCGTAGAATCATTGAAGCGGCACATGATTATCTGATGCCGGACGGTATGCTCTTTTTTGAAATTGGATGCAATCAGGCAGGGGCGGTGTCGACACTGCTGCTGCAAAACGGATTTGAGTCGGTGCAGGTCAGAAAGGATTATGCCGGACTTGACCGGGTGGTCAGCGCAAGATGGGTAAAGGCAGTTCCGTTGTAGCGGAGCAGGAAAAAGCTGATGTATTCAATGCTATTAGCTCTTGAATAACAGAAATGAGCGGAAAGATATATTGGAAATTAGAAAGGAAAGATAGAGTATCATGGAAATGTTTGATAAATTGGAAGACACCGAGCGCCGTTATGAGGAGCTGCAGGCAGAGCTTTCGGAACCTACCGTTACCAATGACACCGTGCGTTTCAGAAAGCTGATGAAGGATCAGAACGAGCTTGCTGAAATCGTGGAGGCATACCGCGAATACAAGCAGGCAAAGCAGAACATTGAAGACAGCCTGACGATGCTTGAGGAAGAGAACGACGAGGAGCTTCGTGAGCTGGCGAAGGAAGAGCTCTCCCGGGCAAAGGAGGACGTGGCAAAGCTGGAGCAGAGATTGAAGATTCTGCTGCTGCCGAAGGACCCGAACGATGAGAAGAATGTTATCGTGGAAATCCGTGCGGGTGCCGGCGGCGATGAGGCTGCACTGTTTGCGGCGGAGCTGTTTCGGATGTATTCAAAATATGCCGAGACGCAGCGCTGGAAAATTGATATGATGAACCTGAACGAGAGCGGAATTGGCGGATGCAAGGAAGTTATTTTTATGATTGAAGGCAATGGGGCTTATTCCAAATTGAAATACGAGAGCGGAGTGCACCGCGTGCAGAGAATTCCGGTGACGGAGTCCGGCGGACGCATTCATACCTCTACTGCAACGGTTGCAATCATGCCGGAGGCGGAGGAGGTGGATGTGCAGATTGATATGAATGATTGCCGGTTTGACGTATTTCGTTCCTCCGGAAACGGCGGACAGTGTGTCAATACAACCGACTCTGCCGTCCGGCTGACCCATATTCCGACCGGTATCGTCATATCGTGTCAGGATGAAAAATCGCAGTTGAAGAACCGCGATAAAGCACTCAAGGTTCTGCGCTCAAGGCTGTATGAGCTGGAGCTGGAGAAAGCACATGACGCCGAAGCTGCGGCGCGCAAATCGCAGGTGGGCACCGGGGACCGCTCGGAAAAGATCCGTACTTATAACTTCCCGCAGGGACGCTGCACGGACCACCGGATTGGACTGACGTTGTACAAGCTCGAGAAAATCATGGACGGAGATATTCAGGAAATCATAGATGCATGCATAGCAG
>CAMALD010000143.1 GCA_945836355.1 uncultured Lachnospiraceae bacterium
ATTGCTGTTAAACGGCGCTTCCCTCGGCACCCGCGAGCTCGACCATCTGCATGGACGCGACGACTTAATCGCCCACTGGCAGATTCCTTACACACCGGGCACCATCCGGGCCTTAGCTTACGATGAATGCGGCACTGTGATTGCCGAGGATGCGCACACCTCCTTCGGCGATGCTGCTTTCCTGGTCCTTACGACCGACAAGGATACCCTGTATGCCGACGGCAGAGATCTGATTTTCCTTACCATCTCTGCAGAAGATGCCAACCATAATCCGGTAGAAAATGCCAACACCAGAGTCAATGTATCCGTATCTGGCGCAGGGCGTCTGCTGGGTCTGGATAATGGCGACAGCACCGATTTCGAGCAGTACAAATGCACCTGCCGCCGCTTATTCTCGGGTAAGCTGCTTGCCATCATCGGAGCAACACGCCGCGCCGGTGACATTCAGGTAAACGTTAGCGCAAAGGGGCTTCCGACTGCCTCCCTGACTCTGCATGCCGCACCTCTTTCAGAAGAAATGTGCGCACTGGAACAAGCTGCAGGCACGTTGATTTCAGAAAACACCATGTTACATGCGGTGATGCCGGACGGTGTAATCTGCCTTCCTGCTGGTGAAAGTATACCGGAAACCAAACCTTACGATGCATCCAAATCATCAATTCCGGTTCGTAAGCTTGTGCTTACCACCGATAATGGGCTGCACTTTTCACCGGAGTGCAGGAGCATAGAGGTCAGTGCAGTCCGCCTTCCGCAAAATGCCGATGCCGCCGAATTAATCTGGCGTATTACCACCGATACCGGCATTGATTCCAACCTTGCTGCCATCAGCGTACATGAAAACAGTGCTACCGTAACCGCACTCGGCGACGGGGAATTCTGCGTGCGCTGCATGACCAAAAACGGTACCGACAAGGTGCGTGTCATCTCCCAGCTTACCTTCACCGCCGCGGGGCTTGGCAGTGCTACCCTCGACCCATACCAGTTTATTTCCGCAGGGCTGTATGATGTCTCCATCGGCACCATTACCAACGGCAATGAGCGCGGTGTAGCCACCTCGCGCAACGACCCTGATACCACCTTCGGTTTTACCAATGTTGATTTCGGAGATTATGGCTCGGACGAAATCACCATCCCGATTTTTGCATTAAGCGGAGATGCTTACCCAATCCAGATTTGGTCGGGAATTCCGGGTAATCCGGATTGCGAGCTGCTCGCGGATGTCGTATATCAAAAACCTTCCATCTGGAATGTATATCAGGAAGAGACCTTCCGCCTCAGGCGTCGTGTCAAAGGGATAAACACCATCTGCTTTACCGCGCATGACAAAATTCATGTCAAGGGGTTCGTATTTACTGCACCGGATAAGGCCTATGCACAGCTCTCTTCATTGGATAACAACCGCATCTACGGCGACACCTTCACCGTGGAAGCAGATGCTATCACCGGTATCGGTAACAATGTATCACTGGAATACGACAACATGGATTTTGGCGAGATAGGATTTTCAAAGCTGCTCATCTGCGGCCGCACGCCTCTCGAAAACAACACCATACATATCCGCTTCCGGGGCGAAGATGGCGAGGAGGTCAAACAGATTGCTGAGTTTCACCACTCTGCTGACTATGAAGTACAGGAATTCACTCTCGCTCCGGTAAAGGGAATGCAGAAGGTCACCTTCGTTTTCCTCCCGGGCTGTAACTTTGATTTCCGGTATTTTCGATTTTTAAAATAACGCTCATAATATTAACTAGAGTATTTCCTTGAGCTTCCGCATTTTGTACCCGCAATCTCCTCTGTTTTGATTCAAAGGTATGTTCAGTAAATGAGGAAGCTCAAAAATTGTTTTTGTTTGACAAAAAATAGCACAAATGGTATACTATATTTGTTATTCTAGGGAAGGGAGAATCATATGAAAAGAAAAATCATCTTACTGCTTACTGCCTTGTTGGCAACACTTGCACTTGCAGGCTGCGGCACCTTTACATGCGATATGTGTGGCAAAGAAAAGAGCGGAAAGAGTTATTCCGTGACTATTCTTGATGAAAAAGCGACGATTTGTGAAGACTGCCACGATGGTATCAATGCAATAAAAGATGCATTTAAGTAATTCCAGTTACACTTAACAATCGAGTAGTAGTTATCCTAGCCCTTGTAGGAAAGGATAACTACTTTCTTTTTTCTGAAGTTCATATATTGTACTCTCTTATTTCGTACTTAATATCCGAGTTTTATCATTATATATCCATATTTTATGCTGTAACTTTTTATTGTGACAACATATTGCCAGAATATATGCAAATGATATTACAGCAAATAAAATACACCATGGACATTACGCTGAATGACAAAATTGAGGTACCTTATGAATGTTTTAGACCGAATTACTATGCTGCAGAATGAAAGAAACTGGACTGCTTACCGTCTCTCGCAGGAGTCCGGCATTCCCCAGACGACCATTTCCTCATGGTACAAAAATAATATGACACCATCCATCTCTTCGCTCGAACGAATCTGCGATGCTTATCACATCACGCTGTCGCAGTTTTTTAGCGAAGGCGAGCCGGTGGAGATTACCAATGAACAGAGAAAGCTGCTGCAGGTTTATGCAAGGCTCAGCAAGTACCAGCAGTCTCTGGTGCTGGAGTTTTTGGATTCCCTCTAAAGGGACGGCTGAATACCAAAGCCTCCGCCGCATGACATGCTCAGAACATAACAGACCGTGCTACCGGTGTCTATAATATCCGGTTTACGGTCTGTTGATTTTTACTGTCGTTCCGTTTTTACTGTCTAGCCATCAATTACACCAATTGCGATTCTCTCCCGCATAAAAAGCCTCGATATTGCTCCTCACCTCGTCCGCACAGCGCTGCCTTGCCTCCACGGTAGCCCATCCGATATGCGGTGTGATAATCAGCCTCTGAGAATCCTGAATGCGTAGCAACGGATTATCTGCTGCCATCGGCTCCACAGTCAGCACATCCAGTCCCGCTCCGCCAATCTGTTCCTTCTCCAGCGCCTCTGCCAGCGCCTCCTGATTGACAATCGGTCCCCTTCCCAGATTCAGCAAAACCGCATCCCTCTTCATCAGGGCAAGCTCTTCCTTTCCCACCAGGTCCTTCGTCCGGTCATTGAGCGGTGCATGAATCGACACAATGTCTGCCTCCCGGAACAGGGTTTCTTTATCCACACGCCTGTATTCCGGATCATCATGCTGACCGCCGGTGGAATAATACATCACCTCACAGCCAAATACTCTCGCAATCTCCGCTACCTTGCGCCCGATTTCGCCCAGTCCGATAATGCCGAATTTCTTTCCCGCAAGCTCATGAAATCTCACATCAAAGCAGCTGAAAATATCACTCCTGACATAACCGCCCGACTTGACAAAATGATCGTAAAAATGCAGCTTTTCATATACATAAAACAACAGCGCAAAGGTATGCTGAGCTACAGAATTGGTGGAATAGCCCTTCACATTTGCTACCTTAATTCCCCTTTTTGTCACATACGGAAAATCTACATTATTGGTGCCTGTCGCTGTCAGACAAATCAGCTTTAATGCCGAACAGTCCTTTAACAGCTCCTCATTCATGAGAATCTTATTTGCCACCACCACATCTGCATCCCGAATACGTGCCGCATTCAGCTCAGGCTCGGATTTCGCATAAATGACCACCTCTCCGAGCTCATGAAAGCCGGACAAATCCACATCTGTCCCTAAAGTATCCGCCTCCATAATTACAATCTTCATACAATGCCCCCTTTGCTGTTATTTTTCAACTATTCTTCTGCTATTTCTCCTCTTTTTCTTTACTTTTCGAAATGCTCACAGTTTCTCCAAAAGCTCCGGCAAGTCTGCTATGGAATTAATCACTCCATCCGGCTGCTGCACCTCACCAAAACCATATGCTGCAAAAATGAAAGGAATACCAGCCTCTCTTGAGGCAATTTCATCCGCACGGGTATCCCCGATATAGACCGCAGACGCAAGGGAAATATGGTTTCTCTCACAGATTAACCGGATGTTGTCTGCTTTCAGGAGTCCGGTCTCGCCCGGACAGGTGAAATCCGTCACATACTCTGCCAGCTCGTGCGCCTTGATTAACGCCTCAATATATCCGCTGCGGCAGTTGCTCACAATAAATATCTTGTACTTTTCCGCCAACTTCGCAAAGGTTTCTTTTACAGGACCGATCAGACTTGCAACGCCCTTTTCCAAAATCGGACATTGTACCCGCACACACTCTTCCATGATTTCGATTGCCACTTTTTCGGAAACGGACGGGAAGAGCTTCACCGCAATATCCTCAAGCGGAAGCCCGTACAAGCTGCGCAGCTTTTCCGCCGTCACCTCGTCCTTAACCTCCGGGTATCGGCTCGCCACATCACTCCATATCTTTGCTGCTGCCTCGGTCGTATCCCACAATGTTCCATCCACATCAAATATCAATGCCTGTATCATATTTACCTCCACTCCGAAGGTCGCAAGCTGCCTGATTGCCTGCAGATATCCTTCAAATTGTATCGTGTGCAGTCCAAAACGCTCTGCTCCCTTTAAGTTTCTCTCCAAATCGTCCAAAAATACACATTCCTCTGCCTTCAAATTATATTTTTTAAGCAGAGTCTCATATATTTCCGGCTCCGGCTAGAT
>CAMALD010000144.1 GCA_945836355.1 uncultured Lachnospiraceae bacterium
GATTACGGACGAACACGGGAATGCCCTGACAAAATCTCTGGATATGTGTGAATTTTGTAAGTTTACAAGGACATTTCCACTTGGAGAAGAGCGCTGCCGGAAATGTGACAGTGAAGGGGCTGCCCGCGCGTTCCGAGAGGGAAAATCCGTATCCTATACCTGCCATGCAGGACTGATTGATTTTGCTGCTCCGATAATCATCGGAGGAAAGCTGGTCGGCTGCTTTGCGGGCGGACAGGTCCGGGTAGGAGAGCCGGATGTGGAGAGAGTGCTGCAGACGGCAAAGGATCTTGGTGTGGACCCGGAGATGTATCTGGGGCTGGCGAGGAGCGTACATGAGATCAGCGAGGAGGATCTCAAAAAAGCGACGGAATTTATTTTTACATTTACTCATAGTATCTCCGATATGGCATACCAGCAGTACCAGCTGGAAAAGGCAAAGGGCGAGGTGGAGTACGCGGCAAAGCTGAAGGCGGACTTTCTGGCTAATATGAGCCATGAGATCCGCACACCGATGAACGGGGTTATCGGTATGGCCGAGCTCGCTTTAAGGGAGGATCTGCCGGCAGCTGCCAGGGAATATATCAATCAGATCAAGGTGTCCGGTAAGACACTGCTGACCATCATCAATGATATTCTGGATTTCTCAAAAATCGAGTCGGGCAAGATGGACATTCTGGTGGATGAATATGAGCCGCTCTCCATCGTCAACGATGTCGCCAATGTTATCCTGACCCGTATCGGTGACAAAAGAGTGGAGCTGGTGCTGAATGTGGATGTCAATCTGCCGGCGAAGCTCTTTGGAGACAGTACCCGGATCAAACAGGTGCTGCTGAATCTGGCAAACAATGCGGTGAAGTTCACAGAGGCCGGGTGTGTGCATGTCAGTCTGGGCTTTGTCTGGAACAGCGAGGATGAGGTGGAGCTGGAGGTCAGTGTGCAGGACACCGGTATCGGTATCACCGAGGAAAATGTAAAAAAGCTTTTTCAGTCGTTCCAGCAGGTGGACAGTAAGAGAAACCGTCAGGTGGAGGGAACCGGTCTTGGATTGGCTATCTCCAAGCAGCTGGTAGAGCTGATGCAGGGCAAAATCGGTGTGGAAAGCAACTATGGCGAGGGAAGCCGATTCTGGTTCCATCTCCCGCAGAAGGTGTTTAAGAAAGAGCCGAGTATCATTGTCCGGGATGCGGACAAAATACATGCCTTGTGCGCGGTGGAAAATGAGTTTTTGAAAAAACAGCTTCAAAACGATATCGAGCAGATGGGCGGAAGCTTTACCGCAGTCAGTAAGCTGGGCGCGGTGACGCAGGATATGCTCAAAGGAGTAAATTATCTGTTTGTGGATGAGACATCGTCTCCGGGTAAGATTGAGAGCATTGCCAATCTGCATTCAGATTTGACTATAGTGGTTATTATTGATTTCCGCAGTCATGTGGAGTTTGTGCAGCAGAATATTGTCATACTCAAGAAGCCTATATTTGCGTTAAATCTTGCAAATCTGTTTAACCATGTGGTGAACAGTCAGGAATACGGAGCGCAGGATGAAGATTTTATGTTTATTGCACCGGAGGCACATATTCTGATTGTGGATGACAATGCAGTCAACCTTACAGTTGCGGTGGGGCTTCTCAAGCCGCTGCAGATGCAGGTGGACACTGCATTTAGCGGCAAGGAGGCAATCGAGAAGATTGAACAGAACAAATACGATTTGATCTTTATGGACCATATGATGCCGGAACTGGATGGTGTCGAGACCACGCGAATCATCCGCAGATTCCATCCGGAATATAATGAAGTTCCGATTATTGCTTTGACAGCAAATGTGGTATCCGGTACGAAGGAAGTGTTCATTCAGGAAGGTATGAACGATTTTGTTGCCAAACCGATAGAGATAAAGTCCATCGTATCGAAGCTGCATAAATGGCTGTCAAACGAGAAGCAGACCCGTGTAGGCTCTTTGGCTGCAAACATGGGCAAAGGCGTGCAGTCCTCACTGGTCATTGAGGGGCTGGACACCAAATACGCAATGAATCTGTTGGGAAGTGAAGAGCTTTACCTGACGACACTGAAGGATTACTACCGTGGAATCGGTAAAACAGCCGCGCAGATTGAGAAGCTGTTCAATGAGGGCGACTGGGGCAATTACACCATCGAGGTGCATGCGCTAAAAAGTGCTTCCAAGCAGATTGGAGCGCTTGAGCTCTCCGATATGGCTGCAGAGATGGAGAAGGCAGGAAATGCAAGGGATATTGACCGGATACGGGAAGAGAACTCCGGCATGCTGCAGATGTACCGCAGTTATTACGATATATTACAGCCAATCTGTCAGGAAGAGGAGGAGGCAACGGACAAGCTGCCGGTGGATGAGAAAATCTTAGGAGAGCTTCTGACAAAGCTCATGGCTGCCATGGACGATCTGGATATGGATGAAATGGAGAGAATCGTCGGAGAAATCATGCAGTATTCATACGATGAGACCCGCAAGGAACTTGTTGAGGATTTGCGGGAGTCCGTGGAAGAAATTGATGTTGACACCGCCGCACAGCTTGCAAGAGAGCTGTTGGATACGCTGGTTGGCGGACGTTGAGACGAGGGAAGACATCAGCGAAAAAAGCAAGTGCAGGAAAGCTACTTTGTGGTGAAAAGAAAGCAGAAAGCCCTTTGGGGAATCCGTAGGGCTTTCTGCTTATATTTTTGCAGTTTACACGGTAAGTTTTTCACACAACGGTATCACTTTGTCAGTTCGGCTGCCAATGCATCCATTTGCTGTTCTGATTCTGCATTCAGTTTGGATTTTATGGTCACAACAGAGTCAAGTATGGTAATATTCTTCATTCCCTCCAAAGCGGTTCTCATGCATTTTGCCGCCATTGGTGCCCAGGTTCCGTTTTCGACCAGTCCGACCCTGCGGTTCTGGAAGCCTTTGGACTTTAAGTGTGCCAGAAAAGCCTCGGCGGCAGGGAACAGCCCGCCATCATAGGTGCAGGCACAGAGGACCATCCGGTCGTATCGGAAGGCATCCTCGATTGCTTCTGCCATATCATCTCTTGTAAGATCGGTAAATGCCACCTTGACCCCGGTGCTCTCTAATTTTTCTACCAGCTTTAATGCTGCAGCTTTGGTATTTCCGTGCGCGGAGGCACTTGCCACCAGGATTCCTTTATCCTCAGGCTGATAACTGCTCCAGGTGTTATACTTGTCTATGTAATATCCCAGATTTTCCTTCAAAACAGGCCCGTGAAGCGGGCAAATCGTCTGAATATCCAATGCGGATGCTTTTTTCAGCAGGGCTTGAACCGGTGCTCCGTATTTTCCGACAATGTTAAAATAATACCGTCTGGCCTCGCAGGCCCAGTCCTCGTTTGCCGACAGGGCTCCGAATTTGCCGAATCCGTCTGCGGAAAATAATACCTTCTCTTTAGCCTCATAGGTCACCATGACTTCCGGCCAGTGCACCATCGGAGCCATAAGGAAGGTGAGCTCATGCTCTCCCAGAGATAAGGTATCGCCCTCCTTTACCTCAACACAGCGCCCGGAAAAATCAAAATCAAAGAACTGCTTCATCATCTGAAAGGTTTTGGCATTGCCGACAAGCTGCATGGAAGGATAAGTCTGTGCTGCCCGCTGGATATTGGCAGCATGGTCCGGTTCCATGTGCGATATAATCAGATAGTCCGGCACGCGGTTTGTAAAAATCTCAGAGAGATTGGCGAGCCATTCCTCCGTTTTACGGCTGTCAACGGTATCCATGATGGCTGATTTCTCATCCAGAATGACATAGGAGTTGTAGGAAATGCCGTTGGGAACGATGTATTGTCCCTCAAACAAATCCAGCTCAGTATCATCGGCACCCACATATTTAATAGATTCAGATATTTGTACTGACATGGCATAATTCTCCTCTCGGTCTGTTCGTAACGGTTTTGTACAGACACGCTTATTGTACCATATCTCATATTGTATGTCTAGAATAGTGTCTGATTTTGCCGGAATTATTCCGGATGACAGGCGTATGAATATCGTGGATGGCTATTTTTGTTCAATTATGCGAATTTATCAGAGGAAGATTTAGGAAATATATTGGGACTGAGTAGCCGCCAGGTACAGCGATTCTTAAAAAAGAATTATGGCAAAAGTTTTTCTGAAATGAAACGCGAAGCAAAGCTTAATAAGGCTTTTGAATTCATGAAGAACGGAATGAGTATTGATGAAGCTGTGGCCCGGGTTGGTTATAGCAGTACCGCATTTTTTCGCAAATTACTCAAGCAATAGCATATCCTTATGCCGCAACGGCATATGCGGAGAAAGCAGATGTGGCATTTAAACCGGAGCGACAGAGCTAATCTTGCCGCTGCGCAGGTGAACGATCTTGAGTTTTCGCATTTTGTATACGTGTTTTCCGTTACAGTAAGCCGGAGGCTGCTTCACTGCAGGCTTGCTCTCACTTGTTCTTGATTTTTCAGGATGTTTTGATATGTTTACTGCTAATTGACGCGCCGGTCGCAATGCGCCATCCGTGGCGCTGCTCCCTGATTTTTCCATCACGGAAAAATCGCGCTGTGGGTGTACAAAACATCCGAAAAATCTC
>CAMALD010000145.1 GCA_945836355.1 uncultured Lachnospiraceae bacterium
CCTCGTTTCTGTTCTGATTCAGGTTATGGCAAACACACCCGCCCAAACCATTATTCTGCCACACCGTGGCATATCTATTCCACATATCGGACATGGCAGCTCTCCTGCCTTTCCGAAGCATAAATTCATCAATCAGCGTTTTTCTCACACATAGCTTCATTATAACACAAAGTTACTGTTTGTAAATAAGAAATCCTTAATTTTTGCCGCAAAAATGCCACAAATTGCTTATTGTTCTACTTCCGTAGTATATCTAGCAGTTTTCTCGCCAGCTCCTCAATCGTCGTGCCCCCTGCATCCACGACCACATCCGCATATTTTTCATACAGCGGGCAGCGCTCCTCATACAAAGCTTCAAAGGACTGTCCTTCACGCAGCACAATTCCGCGCTGTCTGATATTTCCTACTCTATCACATATTTCATCAAAATCGTGACGCAGATATACAACGGTACCGATTTTCTTCAAATGCTCCATCGCCTGTCCGCCATACACCACACTGCCACCGGTAGCAATTACCGTGTGCGATGCCGCAATCGACGCATTTACTCTGTTCTCTATCTCCATAAACGCATCCAGACCGCTCTGCGCAATGATTTCATTCAAAAGCCTTCCCTCCTGCTCCTGAATCAGCAGGTCGGAATCCATAAAACGATACCCCAAAAGCTTTGCAAGCACTACTCCTACCGTGCTTTTGCCGGCTCCCGGCATCCCAATCAGGACTATATTATTTTTTTCTTCCATTTCTTTTTTGTTCCTTCCGCACCGAATATCCAAAGCTTCCCAGCAGCTCGCCAAGCCCGTAATACTCTCCGTGGGAATACACGACCGGCTCCGCTTTTGAGAGCTCCAGTTTTCCTTGTTCATTCAGCAATTCCCTGCTGATATGCACTCCCGCAATATCTGCTAAAAACATGTCATGGGAACCCAGCTTAATGATTTCTCTTACCTTACATTCCAGATTCACCGGAGCTTCCCCGATGATTGGCGCCTGCACATGCGAAGCTTCCAATGCCGTCAGGCCGGTATCCGCAAATTTATCAACATCCCTGCCGGACTTTACACCGCAGTAATCACATGCCCTTGCCAATGCTTTTGTCGTCAGATTGACCGTAAATTCTCCGGTGCGCTCAATCATGCCATAGGAATACCTCTCAGGGCGAAGCGAAATAGAGAGCATCGGGGGATTGGTGCACACGGTACCTGTCCACGCCACCGTTACAATATTGTTTTTTCCATTCTCCCTGCAAGCTACCATAACCACCGGCAGAGGATACAGCATGTTGCCCGGTTTCCACAGCTCCTTCTCCATTTTCGTCTCCCTTCACAGTTTTCCCGATTTTGCGTTAATCCTTGAATCAGGTGACATTGTAGCATGGATTTTTCGGAAAATCCAGTGTTTCCTCAAAAATAGGGCTATCTAATTTTCAAATTCTGTGGTATAAATGATGTAGTACGAGAAGTATGATGAAAGATAACATTACATGTAAATATATGTAAAGGAAGTGTATGTCATTATGAAAAAAATATGCTGCATCGCCGGAGGCGTTCTACTATTGTTGATTCTGCTGAATATATTGAACGGATGGCATGTCTCGCCGGCAGAGGATATCACAGTGGAATACGGCAGCGGGCAGGAGATTCCGGCACCTCATCTGCAGGGTAAATTATTCTTCAAAAACGGATTTGCTCTAAAAGCAAACGGCACCGTTAACCGCGAACAGCTCGGCTCCTATGAGCTGACGTACAAGAAGCCTTTTTCCAAAAAGCAGCTCAGCCAGACGGTAACCATCGTCGACACAACGGCACCGATAATTACATTGAACACCGTGGACGGCTATTACACCCTACCGGGTACGGAATATGCGGAGGAAGGCTTTACCGCCACGGATAATTACGACGGCGACATTACCGCAAGCGTGACAGCCGAAAGGCAGGGGGATAAGATTATTTATTCCGTTTGCGATTCCTCCGGCAATGAGACAATCGTGGAAAGAGCCATTGTGTACACGGATCCGGTTGCCCCGGAGCTCACATTAAAGGGTCAGACAGAAGTGACTCTTGAAATCGGCTCCGAGTACACCGAGGAGGGCTTTACCGCAGTTGATAACTGTGACGGCAATATTACCGGAAGCGTTAAGGTAACCAAAGAGGACACCGGATGGATTTACACCGTTACCGATACATACGGTAACGAGACCGTGCAGGTCAGAAAATTCACCTATGTGGATACCACCGCCCCTTCCATAACACTCAATGGGAATAGCCCGGTAACGGTTTATCTCGGTGAGGAGTACATCGAGGAGGGCTGCACCGCAGTGGACCTTGCAGACGGTGATGTCAGTGCTCAGGTGTCTGTTTCCTCCGATGTCGACCCTAAGACCCCGGGCACATATTCCGTCACCTACACAGTGACTGACGCTGCAGGCAATACCGCCAGCGCAGAGCGGGTCGTTTACGTCAATGCGCTGAACATAAAGAAGCTGGAGGAAGAGGGCAAGGTAATCTATCTCACCTTCGACGACGGCCCGTGCGGATACACCGAAAAGCTGCTGGATGTACTGGATAAATACAATGTCAAGGTGACATTTTTTGTTACGAAGGCCCATTCCAGAGCAGCAGAGCTGATCAAAGAAATCTATGACCGCGGACACTCCATCGGCATCCACACCATGTCGCATGAGTATTCCAAAATATATCAGAGTGTCGATGCCTATCTGGAAGACCTGTACGGCATGCAGCAGTTTATTTATGAAGCAACCGGCTACACCACGACACTTATGAGATTCCCGGGTGGCAGCTCGAATAAGATCAGCGCAAATTACTGTAAGGGAATCATGTCAGAGCTGGTACAGATTGTCCGCGAGAAGGGTTTCCAGTACTTTGACTGGAATGTCTCAAGTGAGGATGCCTCCGGCAGAAAGGGCATGACCTCCGCAGACGTTGCAAGCTTCGTCAAGCGCGGTGTAAACGGAAAAAAAGTATCCGTCGTATTACAGCATGATATCAAGGCATTCAGCGTGGATGCAGTAGAAGATATCATTATCTGGGGTCTGGAAAACGGCTATACCTTCCTGCCGCTGACGATGGACAGCTTCCCGGCGCACCACGGCGTCAACAACTAATTCAGGCACAAAAACAAAGCAGAAAGAAGGCTGTATTTATGACAAACTATGTTGAAATCGAGGGCGTAGTCGGAAGCTCCGAAGAAATAGTAAAACAGAATATGAAGTTCCGCACAGGAAAATTTGTATGGCGTGTCTCCTTCACCGCACCGCTCAATCCGGCTACCGTCAACAATATGAACCTCTATGTTACCACGGCGGATGACAAGCCGCTTAAGACCTCCATCCGCTACGATGCCACCAACAACTATATTGAGATTGAGCCTCTCGAGGCATATGCCCAGAACGAGTCCTACATCCTCGTTATCACCAAAAACGTGGAATCCAAAGGCGGTCAGAAGCTGAAGAATGAGATTAAGCTCAAGTTTCATATATAACAAAACAGGAATGCATCCGGAAAGTTCAAATCGCGACAAAACAAAGCCCTGAAGCTAATCCTCCCCCATATAAGCTTCAGGGCTTTTTCGTGTTCTTATTGTTCCAATCCACCCAGATCCTCCTCGCGAATCAGCATCAGATCTACCTCACGGTATCTTCCCTCCTTCGCATATTCGCGCAGGGTCTCTGCCATTCTCGTCTCCGTGCGTTCTACCACAGCCTCCGTATACCCAAGCACAGCCTCATATGCGTTTTCACGGTTTTGTTCAATCTGCCTGCGCACATTTTCAAGAAACTGGTCTGCTACCGGCTTTGGCATCTGATATTCATGGGAAGCCAGCACCGAAAGCGAATGTAAAAACAGATCCTCCACCGTCCACTTCGGCAGATGGATTCGGACATTGTAGATTCGGTTCATCTCATTATTTCTGCGCAGAAGCTGATTCATGCGGGTTCGCTCATCCTCCAGAATGATTCCGGTCACCCCGGCAAAATCCGCAGTCAGGGAAATCAGTTCTGCCAGATGCGCATCATCCAGAGCCGATGCATTTTCGATAATCAGCGTCGTGTCCTTGAGCTGCTCCTTCTTCTCTGCCAAATGCATACGATTCAGCTTCTCCCCGCGAATCACCGCCACCCGCGGGGAATTCATGCGCCCAAGATTATGCACACACTTTGCAAAGGCCTTCGCCAGTGTCGTCTTTCCGCTCTTTGGCTCACCCGTAATCATCAACAGCATATTTCGATTGCGGGAATCAAAGAGCTGCTCCGAAGCGCGCAAAATCTGTTTGCGCACATTGGCAGACGCCAGATACCCCGAAAAGAACTCATCGGCATGCATTCCCTTATTCTTCAGTCTGCGGTAAAACTCCGGGGATTCCTTCTCCGTAACACCGGTCAGAATTTCCTTCGGATACTCAAACATCGGAATCTCCTGCTCTGTGACTGCCTGAAACTCCCTCGTCGCCTGCTCAGCTTCTGCTGTCTCTTTCTCTTCGTCCGCTGCAGCAGCGCTTTCCGACTCGGCTGTATTCTCTGCCTCCTCCCCGCTGTCCGTTATAGCACGGATGGAGC
>CAMALD010000146.1 GCA_945836355.1 uncultured Lachnospiraceae bacterium
TATGAGTTCTAAGATAAGTATAGGTAATCAGGGTTTTGACAGTATAATAGAAAACCTGAGCTTTTACATTGACAAGACAGGTTTTATCAGGGAGTGGTGGGATTCCAGAGATGTGGTTACGCTGATAACCCGTCCGCGCCGCTTTGGCAAGACTCTGAACATGAGTATGCTGAACTGCTTTTTCTCGAACAAGTATGCAGGGCGCAGCGACCTGTTTGAAGGTCTGGATGTGTGGGAGGATGAGAGATACAGACAGATGCAGGGAACATATCCTGTGATTAGTCTTTCCTTTGCCAATGTAAAGGAGAAAGATTATGAAACAACCTGTTATCGTATACGACAGATTTTGATGAAGCTATATGAGAACAATTCTTTTCTGCGCGAGTGTGAGCTGCTTTCGGGTGCGGAAAGAATGTATTTTGATCGGATGGCATCGGATATGAGTGAAAAGGATGCACCGATGGCATTGTATCAGTTATCAGATTATTTATCCCGCTATTATGGCAGGAAGGTTATTATTCTTTTGGATGAGTATGACACGCCTATGCAGGAGGCATATGTACACGGATACTGGGATGAGTTCACGCCCTTTATAAGGAGCCTCTTCAACTCCACCTTCAAGACGAACCCATACCTTGAGCGTGCGGTGATGACCGGGATTACAAGGGTATCGAAGGAGTCCATGTTCTCCGACCTTAACAATCTGAATGTGGTTACGACTACGTCAGAAGAATACAGCACTTGTTTCGGTTTTACGGAGGAAGAGGTGTTTGATTCATTGGAGCAGTTCGGATTATCTGATAGAAAAGAGGATGTGAAGCGTTGGTATGACGGTTTTACCTTCGGCTCCCACAGGGATATCTACAATCCCTGGTCCATAACCTGTTTCCTCGATAAGAAGAAGCTTGCACCATACTGGGCATCCACCAGCTCCAACGGACTTGTGAACCGCCTTTTGCAGACTGCGTCCGCGGATGTAAAGAAGATGATGGAGGAGCTTCTTAAGGGCGGAATTATTGTGGTGAATTTTGACGAGCAGATAGTGTTCAATCAGCTTGACACCAACGAGAGCGCTGTATGGAGTCTTTTGCTTGCGGGTGGATACCTCAAGGTGGAGGAGGTTGAATACCGGGGTGAGCTACTGGAGCCGTGGTATCATTTGTCCATCACTAACCTTGAGACGAGAAGCATGTTCTCGAACATGTTCAAGGGGTGGTTCAATGTCTCTGCCTCCAATTACAATGAATTCGTGAAAGCAATGCTTCTTGGGGATGTCGAGGCGATGAACTCGTATATGAACGATGTTGCACTGGCGACCTTCAGCAGCTTTGATGTGGGAGGGCATCCGTCGGGAAAAACGCAGCCGGAGCGCTTCTACCATGGCTTTGTGCTGGGGCTTATGGTGGAGCAGGCGGAGAATTATGAGCTGCGCTCCAACCGTGAGAGCGGCTTCGGAAGGTATGACGTGATGCTGCTGCCGAAGCGGGCTTCGGTTCCGGCGATAGTGCTGGAATTCAAGGTATACAACCCGAACAGGGAAAAGACTCTGGAGGAAACTGCACAGGCGGCACTCAGGCAGATAGAGGATAAGAACTATGATGCGGAGCTTATTGCACAGGGAGTTGCGAGGGAGCGCATAAGGCATTATGGCTTTGCTTTTGAGGGGAAAAGGGTGCTGATAGTGGAGTGAATTTTTACTAAAAATATTAGGATACAGCTAAAGGGAGAAGCAAATGAAATACGATTATCTTGTTGTAGGAGCCGGTCTGTACGGCAGCGTATTCGCGCATGAGGCAAAGGCAAAGGGAAAGTCGGTGCTTGTCATCGACAGGAGGCCGAATATTGCCGGAAATATTTATACGGAGAATATTGAGGGGATAAATGTGCACAAGTACGGTGCGCATATCTTCCATACGAACAATAAGCGTGTATGGAGCTATATTACGCAGTTTGCAGAGTTCAATCGTTTTACCAACAGTCCTGTAGCGAATTATCATGGTGAGCTTTATTCGCTGCCGTTCAACATGTACACCTTCAACAGAATGTGGGGCGTTGTGACTCCGGAGGAGGCTGCGGCAGAGATTGAAAAGCAGCGCGGCGAGGTAAAGGGCGAGCCTCAGAACCTTGAGGAACAGGCAATATCCCTGGTAGGGCGCGATATATATGAGAAGCTTATAAAGGGCTATACTGAGAAGCAGTGGGGGCGCGAGTGTAAGGAGCTTCCGGCGTTTATTATAAAGCGTCTGCCTGTGCGTCTCACCTTTGACAACAATTATTTTAATGCGCTTTATCAGGGAATTCCGGTTGGCGGATATACGAAGCTGGTGGCAAATCTTCTGGATGGAATCGAGGTCAGGCTCAATATCGACTATCTTGAAAATAAGGCTGAGCTTGATGCCCTGGCAGATGAGATAATATATACAGGTCAGATAGATGCATACTTTGATTACAGGCTTGGCTGTCTTGAGTACCGCTCGGTCCGTTTTGAGAACGAGCTTCTTGACAAGCCGAATTTTCAGGGGAATGCAGCGGTAAACTATACGGACCGAGAGACTCCTTGGACCCGTATTATTGAGCACAAATGGTTCGAGTTCGGCAAGGATGAGGAGGGAAATGACCTGCCAAAGACCATTATAAGCCGTGAGTACTCCTCGGAGTGGAAGCCGGGGGACGAGCCGTATTATCCGGTCAATGACGCAAGGAACGGTGAACTCTATGCCGGGTACAGGGAGCTGGCGGCAGCGGAGCCGAGGGTGACCTTCGGAGGTCGTCTTGGGGAGTACAGGTATTATGACATGGATGCGGTCATAGCTTCCGCGCTTGATTTGTGCGACAGGAAGCTGGGGTAGGAATAAAGGAAATAAGCTTCTTTTGGTATCAGCTTTGGAGGAACTGCATTTATGGAGGAATTTTTCCAGTCCCCGTCCCCGTCGGTGGCGTCAAAGAGAATTTTGTATACGGCAAGCGGATGGGCGAAGAGCAATCTTATATTTTTGCAGGAGACCGGCTCACTAAGGGCAATCAGGCCCCATGTGTCGAGGAGGCAGAACCTGCAGTCCTATCTGTGTCTGATGGTGCTTGATGGAACGGGATACATTGAATACGAAGGGCAGCATTATGATATGAAGAAGGGGGACTGTGCCTTTATCGACTGCATGAAGAGCTACAGCCACAGTACGGGAATGAAAAAGCCGTGTCAGGGTGATATGGGAGCTGAGACTGATGCGGACTCTGAGGATGGTGAGGGAGGTTTGTGGTCGCTTCAGTGGGTGCATTTTTATGGGGAGAGTATGCCGGCAATATATGACAAGTATCTTGAGCGCGGAGGGCAGCCTGTGTTCAGACCGGAGAAGGAGGAGGGCTACAGGGATATTTTCACAAGGCTGTATGAAATCGCGGGCTCGGAGGATTATATCCGGGATATGAAGCTGAATGCGGTGCTTTGTGAGCTGCTGTCTGTCATCATGGAGCATTCGTGGCATCCGGAAAATGCACTGCCCGGAAAGAAGAGGCGGGAGCTGATAAATGTAAAAGCGTTTTTGGACGAGCACTATACGGAGAAAATCACGCTTGATTCGCTGTCGGCTGCATTTTATATTGATAAATTTTATTTGAGCAAGATATTCAAGGATGCTTATGGCGCTACGATCAATTCCTACATTCTTTCTAAGAGAATAACGCAGGCGAAGCGCCTGCTGCGTTTTACGGACCTGAGTGTGGATGAGATTGGGAGCAGGGTGGGCATGAACGATGCGAATTATTTCAGCCGCAGCTTCAAAAAGCTTGAGGGAATAAGCCCGAGCGAGTATAGGAAGGCATGGTAAAATCAATAATAATTTAGGGCAGTCAGGGAAAACAAAAACCAATATTGTGCTAATTATTCTCTATATATGCGGTTACACCACAGGGCTTCCTGATATAAAATTTCAAGGAAATGTTGATTGGAAGTACTGCGGGAAAACCGCGCTGTCATAAAAGGAATTACAAATATATTTTGGTTTATATTTATTTATTTTCTATGATAAAGTGTCCTGTTATATGGCTCATTGGTGGAGATGGTAAACACGCCACACTGTCACTGTGGAGAGGACCGGTTCGAGTCCGGTATGGGTCGCCATATGGGATTGTGGCGCAATGGGAGCGCAGATGCTTTGCAAGCATAAGGTTCGGGGTTCGAATCCCCGCAGTTCCACCAGTTAAGTGAGTTTTAAAAATTGCTGAACAAAGGATTAGCCTTTCAGAGACTGGTGCCCGCATCGGTCTTAATTAGTGGTAACAATGCTTAGTTAACAAGTGCAATTGCCACCAAGGTATCTCGATTGTACCTGCCTAAGTGGACCATGGCCTACTAAGTGGCTATTAAAAACAATCCGCTAAGCGTGCTAATAGCGAGAGTACGCAGTTATGCTGGTGTGGCGCAACTGGTAGCGCAACTGATTTGTAATCAGTAGGTTGCAGGTTCGATTCCTGTCACTAGCTCCAGGCCCGCGAACTACATAAACATCAAAACGAGGGTATGGTTGAAGAGGAGCAAGATAGATA
>CAMALD010000147.1 GCA_945836355.1 uncultured Lachnospiraceae bacterium
AGGAGTTTGCACGCATTCAAAAGGCGGCTGCAAAGATTCAGAGCGATTCGGATGTGCTTTTGGTAATCGGTATCGGCGGCTCTTATCTCGGTGCCAGAGCGGCAATCGAGTTCCTTCGCCACAGCTTTTACAATTCGGTTTCCAAAGAAATCCGCAAGACACCGGAAATCTACTATGTCGGAAACAATATCAGCAGCACTTACATCACTCATTTGATGCAGGTCATTGGTGACCGTGATTTCTCAATCAATATCATCAGCAAGTCGGGAACCACGACCGAGCCGGCAATTGCTTTCCGCGTATTTAAGAAGATGCTGACCGAAAAGTACGGCAAGGCAGAGGCGGCAAAGCGTATCTACGCTACCACCGATAAGGCAAAGGGAGCCTTGAAGAACCTTGCTACCGAAGAAGGCTACGAGAGCTTTGTCGTGCCGGATGATGTCGGCGGGCGTTTCTCCGTGCTGACTGCGGTAGGTCTTCTTCCGATTGCTGTCAGCGGTGCAGATATCAAGGCTTTGATGGATGGCGCTGCAAGCATGCGTGAGAAGTGCCTGAATAAGCCGTTTGAAGAGAATGACTCCATGCTCTATGCGACGGTTCGCAATATTCTGCTTCGCAAGAACAAGGCCATCGAAATCCTTTGCAACTACGAGCCTTCCCTTCACTATGTGGGCGAATGGTGGAAGCAGCTCTACGGCGAGAGTGAGGGCAAGGATCAGAGAGGTATTTTCCCGGCTGCAGTGGATCTTACCACTGACCTTCACTCCATGGGGCAGTTTATCCAGGATGGTCAGCGCACCATGTTTGAGACCGTTATCAATCTTGAGACTCCTACCTGTGAGGTGATTCTCGAAAAGGAGGAGGTTGACCTTGACGGCCTGAACTATCTTGCAGGAAAGAGTGTGGATTTCATTAACAAGAGTGCAATGAAGGGTACCAGACTGGCACACACCGACGGTAATGTGCCGAACCTTCTTGTCAACCTGCCGGCACAGAATGAGTTCTCCCTCGGTGAGCTGTTCTATTTCTTTGAGTTTGCGTGCGGCGTTTCCGGCTATATTTTAGGTGTAAATCCGTTCGACCAGCCGGGCGTGGAGAGCTACAAGAAGAACATGTTTGCCCTTCTCGGAAAGCCGGGTTATGAGGCTCTTAGCGAGGAATTGCAGAAAAGACTGTAATTTTTGGTAACATTTTTGTGAATTGCAAATTATATGGAAAACCCTTGTTTTTCAAGGGTTTTCCTTTTTTCTTTTTTTGAAAAAAGAAAAAGACGGACAGAAAATTTGCTAAAAATAACAGTAATACTAAACTTTAAGTTTAATATTTGCTTGCAATTCGGAGGAGTATATATTATAATCGTTAGACAGCACGCTAACTTGAGAACCCGTGAAAGGCAGGATGGAGAAGGTGGAAAACAAGCTTCGACTTTATGGATTCAATAATCTGACAAAAACTCTGAGTTTTAATATATACGATGTCTGTTATGCAAAGACCGAGCGTGAGCAGAAGGATTATATCCGCTATATTGACGAGCAGTACAATTCGGAGCGTTTGACGAAGATTCTTTGCGATGTATCCGAGATGATTGGCGCGACGGTATTAAACATATCCAAGCAGGATTATGAGCCGCAGGGCGCATCCGTCAATGTGCTGATTGCGGAGGATTCCATCGATCCGGAGGTGATTGATGAGTCCTGCAACCGCGGACGTTTTGTGCACGGGCATCTGGATAAGAGCCATTTGACTGTACATACATTTCCGGAATACCATCCGGGCAATGAGGTTTCTACCTTCCGCGTGGATATCGACGTGGCAACCTGCGGTGAGGTATCACCGCTGAATGCCCTCGATTACCTGATTTCGAGCTTTGATTCGGATATCATCACGATTGATTACCGCGTGCGCGGCTTTACGAGGGATCTGGAGGGCAAAAAGTGCTTCCTCGATCATAAGATTACTTCGATTCAGGATTACATTGCAGACGAGACATTGAAGAAATACGATGCGATTGATGTGAATGTATATCAGTCCAACATTTTTCACACAAAAATGCTGATTAAGGAAATTGAGCTGCAGAATTATCTCTTCAATCTGGATGTCTACGAGCTGCCGCCGAAACGCAGGCTTGAAATCACGGATAAGCTGCGCCATGAGATGATTGAGATTTTCAGCGGAGCAAATGTATACTGATTCTGGATTGCGGCGGCGAAAGCGGATGCGCGCGGGCAGGCAGGTATGTCTGGATGTCGGGCAGAGGATGGTATCTCAGGTAAGAAAGGAAAAGCAAAATGTCGGAATATACACAGAATGATACGCCTGTAGCAACAGCGTTGGCGGCACAGCGGGAAAACCGTCTGGTGCATTTCGATGTGCCGGGGCACAAGGGCGGCAGGGGCAACAAGCTCTTGCGTGAGTACCTCGGGGAAGAGGAACTAAAATTGGACATGAATTCCATGAAGCCACTGGATAATCTGTGCCATCCGGTGTCTGTTATTAAGGAAGCACAGCGCCTTACTGCAGAAGCCTTCGGGGCAGCAGAGGCGTTTTTTATCGTAAACGGAACCACGGCGGCGGTGCAGACGATGATTATGGCTACCTGCAAGCGCGGGGACAAGGTCATTATGCCGCGAAATGTACACCGCAGCGCCATCAATGCACTTGTGGTGTGCGGAGCCCTGCCGGTTTATATCAATCCGGGAATCAATCAGGCCCTTGGTATCCCTCTGGGAATGTCTGTAAAGGATGTGGAGCAGGCAATCATTGACAATCCTGATGCAAAAGCGGTTATGGTGAACAATCCGACCTACTACGGCATCTGTTCGGATTTAAGATCTATTGTGAGAATTGCGCACGAACACGGCATGAAGGTGCTGGTGGATGAGGCGCACGGAACGCACTTCTATTTCGGAGAAAATATGCCGCCGTCGGCGATGGCAGCAGGTGCGGACATGGCGGCGGTCAGTATGCATAAGACCGGCGGTTCGCTCACACAGAGCTCTGTTCTGCTTGCTGCGGATACCATCAATGCGGATTATGTGCGACAGATTATCAATCTCACACAGACGACCAGCGGCTCGTATCTGTTGATGGCTTCGCTTGACATTGCGCGCAAAAATCTGTATCTTAACGGAAAAGAAATGTTTGCAAAGACAGTGGAGTTTTCGGATTATGCCAGAAAAGAGATTAATGCGATCGGCGGCTATTATGCGTTCGGTGAGGAGCTTGTGGACGGGGATGCGGTATTTGCCTTTGACCGCACAAAGCTGTCGGTGCACACCAGGGAAATCGGACTGGCTGGGATTGAGGTGTATGACCTTTTGCGCGATGAGTACGATATTCAGATTGAGTTCGGTGATATCGGCAACATTCTGGCAATTGTGTCGTCGGGTGACCGGAATCTGGAAATCGAAAGACTGATTTCGGCGTTGTCCGAAATTAAGCGTTTACATGAAAAGAGTCCTGCGGGACTATTTGACCATGAATATATCAACCCGCAGATTGTGATGGGACCGCAGGAGGCATTTTACGGGTACAAGCATTCACTTCCGATGGAAAAGAGTGCGGGAAGAATTTGCGGCGAGTTTGTCATGTGCTATCCGCCGGGCATTCCGATTTTGGCGCCGGGCGAGCTAATCACCGAGGAAATTCTCGGGTATATTGCATACGCCAAGAAAAAGGGCTGCTTTATGACCGGCACGCAGGATATGAAAATCGAGAATATCAATGTGGTCGAGATGCCGACCTATTCGGTAGTCAGGAACGACTGATAGAATCCGTGTCTCCCTGACGACAGCGGCAGCGAATACAGCTTGCGGGCAAAATACTGCGTGGTGACACGATGGAAAGGAAGCGGAAAAATGGAGCTTTGGTATACGGAAAAGCATACGGAAAATGTGCATTTTTCAATGAAGGTGAAACAGGAGCTGGTATGCAGGCAGAGCAGATTTCAGCGTATCGATGTGCTGGATACGGTGGAGTTCGGCAGGGTGCTGGTGCTGGACGGATATCTGATGCTGACCGAAAAGGATGAGTTCATATATCACGAAATGATTACGCATGTGCCGATGGCGGTGCACCCGGATGTGAAGAGGGTATTGGTCATCGGTGCCGGGGACGGAGGTGCAATCCGTGAGCTGACACGCTATGGGAGCATCGAGCATATCGACCTCGTAGAGATTGATGAGGAGGTTATCCGCGTCTGTGAGGAGTATCTGCCGCAGACTGCAGGAAAGCTGAATGACCCGCGTGTGCACAAATATTTTGAGGATGGTCTGAAATTTGTCCGTACAAGGACGGATGAATATGATTTGATTATTGTGGATTCCACGGACCCGTTTGGGCCGGGCGAGGGGTTGTTTACCAAAGAGTTTTACGGCAACTGCTACAAAGCATTAAAGGAAGACGGTATTTTGATAAATCAGCATGAGAGTCCATATTATGAGGAGGATGCCCGTGCAATGTCGCGCGCCCATCAGAGAATAGCTTCGGTATTTCCGGTTGCAAGGCTGTATCAGTTTTTTATGCCGACTTACCCGTCGG
>CAMALD010000148.1 GCA_945836355.1 uncultured Lachnospiraceae bacterium
AATAGCGTATTGCGTTAGTTTAATAAACAAGGAAAGTAATCAAAAATAGAAAAACGGAGGTAAAAGTATGTATTATGTAGGTGTGGATCTTGGCACATCTTCCGTCAAGCTTCTGCTGATGGAAGAGAACGGAGAGATTAAGAATATTGTGACAAAGGAGTATCCGCTTTATTTCCCGAAGCCGGGCTGGTCGGAGCAGAAGCCGGAGGATTGGTGGAATCAGTTTACCGCGGGCATGAAGGAGCTTCTTGCAGGCGTTGATCACAGTCAGGTTGACGGTATCAGCTTTGGCGGTCAGATGCACGGTCTTGTTATTCTGGATGAGAACGATAACGTGCTTCGTCCTGCGATTTTGTGGAATGACGGACGTACCCAGGAGGAGTGCGATTACTTAAATATCACAATCGGTCGTGAGAAGATTTCTTCCTATACCGCAAATATGGCTTTGACCGGCTTTACCGCACCAAAGCTTCTGTGGGTAAAGAAGCATGAGCCGGAGATTTTTGCAAAGATTGCAAAGATTATGCTCCCGAAGGATTATCTCGCATACCGTCTTTCCGGTGTTCACTGCACGGATGTATCGGATGCTTCCGGTATGCTTTTGTTTGATGTAAAAAATAAGTGCTGGTCGAAAGAAATGATGGACATTGTCGGTATCCGCGAGGAACAGCTTGCGAAGATTTTTGAGTCGTATGAGGTGGTAGGTACACTGACCGAGGCTGCTGCAAAGGAGCTTAATCTTCCGAAGAGCGTCCGTGTCATTGCCGGCGCAGGTGATAATGCTGCCGGTGCAGTTGGTACCGGTACCCTTGAGCATGGTATGTGCAGCGTTTCGCTCGGTACCTCCGGCACTGTATTTATCGCAACGGATGCATTCGCTGTGGATGACGCGAACGCAATGCATTCCTTCGCTCATGCAAACGGCAAGTATCACTTCCTCGGCTGCATGCTTTCCGCAGCATCTGCCAACAAGTGGTGGATGGATGAAATCATCGGCACAAAGGATTATCCGAAGGAGCAGGAGGGTATCAACAAGCTCGGGGAGAATCAGGTATTCTTCCTTCCGTATCTGATGGGTGAGCGCACACCGCACAACAATCCGAATGCCCGCGGTACCTTTGTAGGTATGACAATGGATACCACCCGCGCCGATATGACTGAGGCAGTGCTTGAGGGTGTTACCTTTGCACTCCGCGATGCGCTTGAGATTGCCCGTTCCTTTGGCGTTAAGATTGAGAGAGTGCGCTTAAACGGCGGCGGAGCCAAGAGTCCGCTCTGGTGCAAGATTGTTGCCAATATTATGAATGTTAAGGTTGATAAAATCAACAGTGCGGAGGGCCCGGGCTTTGGTGCAGCTATTCTTGCTGCGGTTGGCTGCGGCAAGTATGCATCGGTGGAGGAGGCTGCGGCAAAGCTGATTCAGGTTGTGGATACTACCGAGCAGGACCCGGCACTTGTAGCCAAGTATGAGAAGAAGTACCAGACCTTCAAGAAGATTTATCCGGCATTGAAGCCAATCTATGACGATATTGTAAAATAGGTTTTCCCGGCATTTTTGAAATTGGAGGGCGCAGTGCAGCAGCTACTGCGTCCTTTGCCGCCTTTGAGGGGCTATAGCAGGGAAAGCACGGTGAATTAAAAGAAAGGTATGGTTTTTGGCAGATGGATATTGTTGAGAAATTAAGAGTCGAATTGGGGATTCGCAGAGAACAGGTGGAGGCCACCATCAAATTGATCGATGAGGGCAACACAATACCGTTTATTGCCCGCTATCGTAAGGAAGTGACCGGTTCACTCAATGACGAGGTGCTTCGCAATCTTTCGGAGCGTCTGGCATATCTGCGCAGTCTGGAGGAGAAGAAGGAGCAGGTGATTTCAAGTATTGAGGAGCAGGGGAAGCTGACGGAGGAATTAAAGGCAGCGATTCTTGCCGCAGAAACGATGGTGGTTGTGGAGGATTTGTACCGCCCGTACCGTCCAAAGCGCCGTACCCGCGCGACGATTGCGAAGGAAAAGGGGCTGGAGCCTCTGGCGGAGCTTATCTGGGAACAGGAGACAAAGAAGCCGCTGCTTGAGGAGGCGGCTGCATATGTGAATGCCGAGAAGGAAGTCGCAAGCGCGGAGGAAGCATTGCAGGGGGCTATGGATATTCTGGCGGAGCGCATTTCGGACGAGGCGGAATACCGAATGGAAATTCGAAGGATGACCTCCGAATCCGGCAGCATCACTTCGGAAGCCAAGGATGAAAAGCAGGAATCCGTCTATGAAATGTATTATCATTTTGAGGAAAAGCTGGATAAGCTTGCCGGACATCGTGTGCTTGCGTTAAATCGCGGCGAAAACGAGAAAATCCTGACAGTTAAGATTCATGCACCGGAGGAGCGCATCATCGCATATCTGGAGCGGGCAGTCATCCGGAAGGGCAATGAGAATACCGAGGAGACCTTAAAGGCGGTGATTCGCGACAGCTATGACCGCCTGATTGCGCCGGCCATTGAGCGTGAAATCCGCAATGACCTGACAGAAAAGGCGGAGGATGGCGCTATCCGCGTATTCGGACAAAATCTCGGTCAGCTTTTGATGCAGCCGCCGATTGCCAATCAGGTGGTACTCGGCTGGGACCCGGCATTTCGTACCGGCTGCAAGCTGGCGGTTGTGGATGCGACGGGCAAAGTGCTTGATACGGTGGTCGTATATCCGACAGCTCCGCAGTTTAAGGTGGATGAGACCAAGCGCATCGTGAAACGTCTGATTGACAAGTATAATGTGACTTTGATCTCTGTCGGCAACGGGACAGCCTCCAGAGAATCCGAGCAGGTAATTGTGGAAATGTTAAAGGAAATCGATAAACCGGTACAATATGTGATTGTCAATGAAGCCGGTGCGTCGGTTTATTCCGCCAGCAAGCTTGCCACCGAGGAATTTCCGAATTTTGATGTCGGACAAAGAAGTGCAGCATCCATTGCCAGACGTCTTCAGGACCCGCTTGCCGAGCTGGTTAAGATTGACCCGAAGTCCATCGGAGTCGGCCAGTATCAGCATGACATGAACCAGAAAAAGCTGAGCGATGCGCTCTCCGGTGTGGTGGAGGACTGCGTAAACAAGGTGGGAGTGGATCTGAATACGGCATCCGCTTCCCTGCTGGAATATATTTCGGGTATTTCCAAGCCGATTGCAAAGAACATTGTGGCGTACCGCGAAGAGAACGGAAAATTCCGTACCCGCGCACAGCTGTTAAAGGTGCCGAAGCTTGGACCGAAAGCCTTTGAGCAGTGTGCAGGCTTCCTGCGCATAAATGAAGGGACGAATCCACTGGATGCCACCAGTGTGCATCCGGAGTCCTATGAAGCTGCCGAGAAGCTCTTGGAGAGTCTTGGTTTTACTACGGCAGATATCAAGAAGGTGCAGGCTGAAATGAAGAATGCCCGGAATGAAGCTGCAAAGGCTGCGAAAGCAGCAAAGGAAGAGGAAGAGCGCGCAGCGCGTGAACAAAGACAAAACCGCCGCCGTGAAAAGACGGTGCAGGCGCGCAATACCAATACCGCTATGGGACAGCTTCTGATGAAGGCAATGGGTGGGGGAATTCCGGCAGGAAATTCCAATGCCGCCGATGACAGACAGCAGGGTAAGACGGCTGCAGCAGCATCGACATCCGCAGAAACACAGAATACCGGTCTTTCCCATCTCAGTATGATGATTAAGGACAAGAAAAAACTGGCTGAGGAGCTGGGTATTGGAGAAATTACCCTGACGGATATCATCAAGGAATTGGAGAAGCCGGGACGTGATCCGCGTGACGAAATGCCAAAGCCGATTCTTCGCACGGATGTTATGGAGCTGAAGGATCTGACCGAGGGAATGATATTAAAGGGGACAGTACGCAATGTCATCGATTTTGGCGCCTTCGTAGATATCGGTGTGCATCAGGATGGTCTTGTACACATTTCGCAGATGGCAAAGGGAAGATTCATCAAGCATCCTCTCGATGCGGTAAGTGTCGGAGATATCGTTGAGGTGAAGGTGATGAGCGTGGATGTGCCGAAAAAGAGAATCCAGCTCACCATGATTATTTAGAAAAAGTCAAAAGCTCTGCCGCTATGAAGTGTGGCAGAGCTTTTTAGTGTTGAATAGGAACTCTTTGTTTTTATGGTTATGAGGTAATCACTCCCGGGCTTCACTGTCCTCAGCTTCGTGCGGAGAATCAAAGGTAATCGGCTCCAGTTCGTTGAGCATAAAGGAGGCGGTAACATTGAGCTTTGGCTTTGAGTTGTCGAAGCTTTTCATGATCCGGCTGCCGATCATGGTACAATTCTCATAACTGGCAGCAGAAAGCATGATGATATATTGGTTTACGGAATAACGCGCATATACATCACCTGCTCTTAAGGACTGACCGATGGTGTCTGCCATGCGCTCCATTGCAGCAGCCATCAGGGCATTATCGCCGGTGTTCCGGTTGACTCCGATAGTAATCAGGCAGAGGAAAACGGACAGACCGTTTCTCGCGGCACTGCGGGCTTCGATGC
>CAMALD010000149.1 GCA_945836355.1 uncultured Lachnospiraceae bacterium
CACGGTCACACTGGCCGGTATCACGATTTCCACATTTTGTTTCATATTCATAAATTAAGCCATAAGCATATGTTTTCCTGATTCCGCATAACAGCTTTCAGAAGAAAATATGTAATTCCTTTTTGCATTATAAAATGTATAGGTAAATAACACGCCAAAAATACTATAATAATTTGTATTGTTTCCATCTACCGCAAAGGTACAATCATCTCCTCGCGGTATCCCTCCACGATAATCATTTAAATCTAACTGTTCACAAATCACCTTAACATTCATCGGAATTCGAACTTCTTTCAATTTGGGGCTAGAAAAATGCACCACATTAATGAGCTTTGCTTTTTCAGGAATACGCGCTATTTTCCATATGTTGTTAACCAGCATCCGCTCAGTATCTTCCGAATACAGTACCATCTCCAAAGCCCCGTCATTATCTCCAATTTCAATAACATCGCCCGTTCCCTGAATTGCTTTTAGTTGCTTAAAAAGCGACCGCCCATTTTTTGTATGATTTTTAAGGCCTAATACTCTTTTTCCGTCCACATATTCCGGGATTTGAAGCATTGTACACTGTTCATATAGGTCTTCATACTCCGGCTTGAATACCAAATTGACCCCTACTACCCTCTGATACTTTCCTTCTTCACACATCCACTTGGAAGTATCTTCCACCTCATACCACGCTCTCGGCACCTCCGGCAGCACCGGCTTTGCTTTGACTGTCAGCTTACATGTCTGTTTTGTTTTATTTTCACTGTCACGCATGGTGATGGTCGCCGTACCTATGCTAAGCGCAGTCACTTCTCCGGTCAGATTGTAAACATTGACAATCTCAGGATTACTTGAAGTCCATGTGATTTTGACATTCTCGCGTTTGTTCGCCACCACAGTAAAGCGATGATGTTCTCCCAAGTACAGTGTTTCCACTTTGTTCGCAATCTTGGTATAGGCTTTTGCACCGGTTGTAACATGATGAATGATAGTCTCATTCTCCGGCGGAGTAAAGCCGTCCACAATTTCATTTTCAGAGTCAATTCTGTAGGTTGCCTGCACCGGTGTGCTGCCAGTTACAAGACACAGGACCAGTGCAAGGAATAAGCTGATGAGTCGTTTGTTACCGTATAATACTCCCCTCTTTCGCATATCAATTCTCCCCATATTTTACTTTTTATGTACATATTTACATTTCAAAATGTCAAAAATGTGTTATAAAGGAATATTATGTATATAATTCTTCATCATCAGCCTCCAAACCAAATTCCTTCAAACAAATTCGCACTGTTTAAGCTTCTACCGTCCGGCAGCAGGCACTCTGTCTCGGACTGCATCCGCATCCAGCCCTGATCACCGGTCTGCACATTCTCAAGCAGCACCCACTCGTTTAAATCACTGCTGCCAACAAGCCGCACGGTACTTCCCTCCGCTACCGGAAATGTGTTCTCTTCACCCGGCTGCACATAAAGCTCAAACTCTTCTTTTGCTGTCAACTCATTCAGAGAAATGAATTCATAAAAATCCGGCTTTATCTCTTCCAGTTTGCCGGATACATAGGAGTATGTGCGCGGAACTCCGCATAATTGCAGCAGCAGTTCATCAAATTTAGCCGTGAGCACCACACCCCCATCCGCATTGCGACCGGTTACGGTCAACTCGTAATCCGGCATCCATCCGACATAATCCGGTTTTCCATTGTGATAGGAATAAAACACATATTTAAGATCGGTGTTTTCCCATGTCTTTAATGCAAGCTGCACTGTTTTTCCGTCCATACTCATGAGATACAATACCGAATCAATACGCCAGAATACCGCATCTGTCTCTGCATTCTCAAAGGATATCTCTTCTCCATTGATCTGCAGACTGACCGAAGTAAGCCCTGCCGTATCCGTCTTTTTCCGAAAGGACACCGTTTCCGGTGTGCCGTCCCCATCCAAATCCATCCTGAAATCCGGCTCAGCAGAAGTCAGTTCCCCGGAAGCGAGCCATGCGTCATGGACTGCTGCCGCATTACCTCCGTACTGCACATGCTTATCCGGGATAAAATAATGCTCCTCGCGCTTCGCACAGCTTACCGCATCCCACAGACTGCCAAGCCACAGGATTTCTCCATCCATGTCCAGACCGACGCGCCGGTAGGAAAGCAGGGTATCCGTGATATGCAGCGCTTTCTCCTTCACCGGCTCATAGTCTTTTCCCTCCGGCAACATAACTGCCGGAAAATCATAGACCTCATGATAATACCCGACCTGAAACTCCAGACGAAGATGCCCGTCCTCCGTTCTTACTGCGGACATGTCCGAAAGCTCGTCCGGTATTGTCCTGTCCGTTGCCTGCACGACCTTCATCGTCTTCTGGCTTTTGCTGTACCATACCTCATACCATGCCCCGCAGATTTCCTCTGCCCCGACCGGTGATACCGGCTCGCATTCCTGCTGCGGCAGTGCAAAACAGAACAACCGGATACCGTCAAAGCCGCTGTCCCTGCCGTCGTAGGAAATAATTGGTTCGCCATAGGTAAGATCATATTTGCCCTCAAGCTGCAGCTCGGTTTCTGCGCCGTCCATTACGACCACACATTTTTCTGCCTCATCCGGGGAAAGCAACAGGCGGATTCCATCCGCAACCTCATATTCCGTATAGACCACCGGTGACGGCTCCGGTGTGCCTGTAGCTGCTGAGTCCGTCACGTCCTGAGGTGCCTCTGAAACCTCCGGTGTCGGTGTCGATGTCGGCGCCGATATTGGCGTCGGCGTAAATATAGGTGTCGGCTCCCCATTCTGCCCAATTTCTCCGGTATTCTGCGCAGGCTTCTGTCCGCATGCTGTCAGCATGACAACCATACCAAGTAATAATCCACTATACTTTCTTTTCATTTCGGCTGTTCCTTTCATATCAGCTTTTTCAACTCATTCATTTATAGGTGCACTCCACACAACAAAATTGCTATAACCGGGACCATCAACATATATAGTAATCTCATTTCCTTTTTGATCTATAATCAATCCCAGAAAATACTCGCTATATAATGGGTCTCCGATACGCATTACTTTAAATTTAGCTTCATATACTTTCGTCTTACTATTGTAGGAAACAGTGTTTTCCCAGATTTCAAAGGTTTTATCATCAAAAATTATCTTTCCCTGTAACTCATATCGCCCCCAAAAACGGTAATATTTGGTGATATCAAACGTAACATCCTTTGATTCTCCTTCATTTGAAGTGAATTTACGTACTTCAAAATAATGCTTCGGTTTTATATAGCATATGAAACATATAAATACGACTATAAACAGAATAAATAAAGCAAAAAATAAATATTTCTTTTTCTTATTTCCACCATTAACTAATTTTCATGTACATATTTACATTTTAAAACGTCAAAAATATGACAAACAGGCAAATTATGTATAATATTAAGGCAGCGCCGCAGGTATTATTCACCCGCAGCGCGTTCCATCCTTTAATACTTATTCGTTCCGATACCCGAATAAAATGACAAATGACATTCACCACTCCATTACCTGAAAGAGCATATCTGACAAGGCACAGAACCAGTGCAAGGAATAAAGCTAAAGAGAAATCCTATGTTACTACGGTGAATACCACTTTCCGCATATTTCCTTTGTATCGTCCGCGCGATTCCAGCGAAGCAGCACTGTATTGTTACGGCCCTCATCAAAATCCTCCCCGACAGACAGGGTATAATACAAAATATCCCCCTCCGCACTTACAATTTCAGGGAATGAACCGGTAATATTTTTGTCTATCCGGTTTAATCCGGTATAGGATTGGAATGAACCATCCTTCCGTACTGTAATAAGAATACTCTGATTATCCATTGTGTTATAGGTGAGTATCGCAACATCCTCCCCCGCCCGGTAAACCGCCCGGATACTGGTATCAGCATCAAAAACAAGCGTTTTCTTTAAATTGCGATAGTCAGAGAAATATAGCCTGTCATTCCCTGCACTACTCACCAAATAATAAAAACCATCTGCTGTTACCGCCTTCACCGCGTGTTCCGAGGTAAATTCTGTTTTCTTCCCGTTACCCAGGTCCATCACAATATGCTGAAGCGTACCTTCTTTCGGCAGCCAGGAGCAATACAACAGCCCGGACTGAATCATCGCATCTCCCAGATAAGCAGCATCCCCAATCTCAAGAATCGTCTCTTCCTGTGAACCATCCGCTTCACAACTAAGGATTTTAACATGCCCTTCCTTAATCTCACCCGTTTCCATGCCCACAAAAGTATCTGCATAATACAGTTTGCCATCATAAACAGCGCAGAAATTCACAGAATCCGGAAGCTCACCCGTCATAAGGTCGAAATGTTCTTTGTATGAAGTATACACGATTCCCTCTTCTCCATCCTTGTCAGCTATTGCAAAATCACGGAAGAATGTGCTTCCGCTCCCCACTTGCTCCTGCTGTCCGCAGGCAGAAAGCAGAAGCATCAAAAGCAACACAGGTATTATCTTTTTCTTCTTAAATAAGCCACCCTTGTCCGCTTTTGCTTTATAAATGTC
>CAMALD010000150.1 GCA_945836355.1 uncultured Lachnospiraceae bacterium
TAATGACAGAATCAGACGTGTTTTGGCAAAGGATAAGGAGGGGACGTGTTGCGCGATAAGCAAAAACAAAAAGTGCCGGAAATACAGGATACGGATATTATGGAAGAAATCCGCCGCCTGAATGAGGTGACGGAGAAATATTCCAGGCTGAACAAGGAATTAAATGAGATGGAAGAAATCCTGCCGCAGCAGGAGGATAACAATACAGAGCCGGAACAGTGGTACCAGATTTCAGAGGATGTGCGCAGTATCCGCGAAAAGCTGAAGATGGTAAAGGGCGACGTGTCCATGGCTGATTTGGAGGTACAGGGACATCTGGAGCGCATGAAGGAGCTGGAGCGGAAGCGCAGGAAAAATTTCTGGCGAGTGCTGGCTGTCTTTGAAATGGTGCTCATGATTGCTCTCGGTGCGGGATTTTTTGCCTATATTGAGTTACATAAAGGTGCGCTGGAGACAGCAAAGCATGGTGAAAACGGACCGGCGGAGCTGACACCGACACCGGATGAGTCTGTGCAGCCTGAGCTGCCGCAGACGGAATTCTTTGTGGAGAATCTTTCGGAGCTGGTGGCGAAGCTGACTATAAATGAAATTGCACCGTTTACCGCCACGGTGGAAAAGATAGACGGTATGGAGTATCTTTGCTTTACCTGCGGGGATATTCGGATTTGTTATGCGAACGAGCACCGGGCAGAGCAGGAAGATACCTATATTTATATCAGTAATGAGCAGCGCCGGGTGGTTTATCCATGGGACTACGATCTCACGGCACCGCTCGGACAGCTGGCGCCGAAATACGGCTCCTACACAGGTGAGGCGGGCGCGCAGCTGATTTTTCTGCAATATGAAGATGGAGAGTACAATATTCCGGCATCTGTGAGAATGCTGGATGCGGAAAAGCTGTGGGAATACGACAGTTTTGCGACAAAGGAGGAACTGCTGAATCTCTTTACGCTGGAATACTCCGAGCAGGCCTCAGACGACGGAGAGGTTTCGCAGACCTTGATGACGATGACGGTCAGCTCTGTGCCGTATACTTACAAAACTGCGCAGAGCACCTATGTGAATGCGGTGTATTACGGGGAGAATCCTCTGTGCTTTGACCAGTATTTTACTCTTCAGCTTGACGAGGAAAAAATGAGCTTTTCTGCGGTGGTTTATACACCGGCGCAGGAATATCTCGGTGAAATCAGCGGGGAGCTCGCCACGGTTGACCGGGAGATTGTGTTAAAGAATGTGCGCTATGGCGCCTATGTCACCGAATATCAGGAGGATGCGGAGAGTGACGGCGTGATTACCCCGCGTAATACCCGCATGACCGAGCACATTACGATTTCGGGAAAGAATAAAGAGCGTTACTATATTGCTCTATCGGATGAGATTGCCCGCGTGGATTATGACATGGAGCGCCTGATTATGAATGAGAGCGGCTTCTACGAATATTTCAATGAGGCGGGAGAAAAGATATCCTACACAGGTATTGATGTATCAAAATATCAGGCGGATATTGACTGGAAAAAGGTGAAGGCTGCCGGTGTGGATTTTGCCATTGTTCGTCTTGGTTACAGGGGGATGAATGAGGGCACGCTGGAATTAGACCCTTATTATAAAAAGAATGTAAAGGGAGCCAATGCGGCAGGAATCAAGGTCGGAGTGTATTTTTTCTCGCAGGCGGTCTCGGTGACGGAAGCGGTCGAGGAGGCAAGGATGGTGCTTGAGCACATAGCGGATTATGATATTGACTACCCGGTTATTTTTGATACGGAGGTAGTGCCGACCTATCCGGCAAGAGCCAACAATCTTCCGCGTGACCTGCGCACCGATATCTGCATCGCGTTTTGCGATACCATCGAGGCAGCGGGATATCGCCCGATGATTTATGCAAATACTAAATGGATGATTATGGGGATTGACCTGGAGCGCCTTACCGGATATGATAAATGGTATGCTTATTACGGCACGAACTTCACGTTCCCGTATCATTACGATATGCTGCAATACTCGGAGTCCGGCAAGGTACCGGGCGTGTCAAGCGCCGTGGATTTGGACATCAGCTTTAAGGATTACTCCCGCAGCGGCAATTAATAATTTGCAAATTGAAAAAAATACTTGAATTTTATGGTGAAATTGGTTAGAATAAGAAACAGGGTTCGGGCATTGTTAGACAAGCAGTAAGTTTGATAAAAACTTAACAAGCCGAATATCATAACCGCCGGCATGCCGGCAGGATATTAATTATATTCTAGGAGGAATTGAATCATGGCAGTAAAAGTAGCAATCAATGGTTTTGGTCGTATCGGTCGTCTTGCATTCAGACAGATGTTTGGCGCAGAGGGTTATGAGGTTGTTGCGATCAACGATCTTACCAGCCCGGCAATGCTTGCAAATCTGTTAAAGTTTGATACCGCTCAGGGCGGATACTGCGGCAAGATTGGTGAGAATACCCACACCGTATCATCCAAGGAGCCTGTATTTGAAGAGGATGGAAAGACCGTTAAGGTTCCGGGTTCCATCACAGTAGACGGCAAGGAGATTACCATCTACGCTGAGCCGAAGGCAGCAAACCTTCCGTGGGGCAAGATTGGTGTTGATGTTGTTCTTGAGTGTACCGGTTTCTACTGCTCCAAGGACAAGTCTCAGGCACATATTGATGCAGGTGCTAAGAAGGTTGTTATCTCTGCTCCGGCCGGCAATGATCTGAAGACTATCGTATTCTCCGTAAACGAGAACACCCTGACCAAGGATGACACCATCATCTCTGCAGCTTCCTGCACCACAAACTGCCTTGCACCGATGGCTAAGGCTCTCAATGACTACGCTAAGATTCAGAGCGGTATCATGAGCACCATTCATGCATATACCGGAGATCAGATGATTCTTGACGGTCCGCACAGAAAGGGTGACTTCCGTCGTGCCCGCGCAGGTGCAGCAAACATCGTTCCGAACAGCACCGGTGCTGCAAAGGCAATCGGCCTTGTTATTCCGGAGCTCAACGGCAAGCTCATCGGTTCTGCACAGAGAGTACCGGTTCCGACCGGTTCTACCACGATTCTTACCGCTGTTGTTAAGGGTAAGGATGTTACCAAGGAAGGCATCAATGCAGCTATGAAGGCAGCAGCTTCAGAGTCCTTCGGCTACAACGAGGATCAGATTGTATCTTCCGATGTTATCGGTATGAGATTCGGTTCCCTTTTCGATGCTACCCAGACTATGGTAAGCAAGATTGATGAGGATACCTATCAGGTACAGGTTGTATCCTGGTACGATAACGAGAACTCCTACACCAGCCAGATGGTTCGTACTATCAAGTACTTCGCAGAGTTGGCATAATTTTGCGAAAGCTGATTTGGGATTTCGTTGAAGAAAGACTCAATAAGGGGTCCGGTCTGTATGGACCGGGCTTCTTTTCATTTCATTATGGAGGTATGATCATGTTAAATAAGAAATCTGTAGATGATATCAATGTAAAAGGCAAGAGAGTGCTTGTCCGCTGCGATTTTAATGTACCGCTGCAGGATGGCCAGATTACGGACGATACCCGTCTGGTGGCAGCACTTCCTACCATCAAGAAGCTCATCAACGATGGCGGCAAGGTTATCCTTTGCTCCCACCTTGGTAAGCCGAAGGGCGAGCCGAAGCCGGAGCTTTCCCTTGCACCGGTGGCAGTAGCACTTGAGAAGCTGCTCGGACAGCCGGTTAAGTTCGCAGCAGATGCTACCGTAGTGGGCGAGAATGCCAAGGCAGCTGTGGCAGCTATGAACGATGGCGATGTTGTTCTTCTTGAGAACACCCGTTACAGAGCAGAGGAGACCAAGAACGGCGAGGCCTTCTCCAAGGAGCTTGCTTCCCTCTGTGATGTTTTTGTAAACGATGCTTTCGGTACCGCACACAGAGCACACTGCTCCAACGTTGGTGTTACGCAGTATGTGGACACCGCAGTGGTTGGTTACCTGATGCAGAAGGAAATCGACTTCCTCGGCAATGCAGTGAACAATCCGGTTCGCCCGTTCGTTGCAATCCTTGGCGGTTCCAAGGTTTCCTCCAAGATTTCCGTTATCAACAACCTGCTTGACAAGGTTGATGTTCTCATCATCGGCGGCGGCATGGCTTACACCTTCATGAAGGCTATGGGCTATGAGGTTGGTAAGTCCCTGCTTGAGGAGGACTATATCGAGTACGCTAAGGAGATGATTGATAAGGCAAAGGCAAAGGGCGTTAAGCTTCTTACTCCGGTTGATACCGTGGTTGCAAAGGAGTTCTCCAACGATGCTCCTTTCCATACCGTAGGTCTTGGCGGTATTGCGGCTGACGAGGAGGGTCTTGACATCGGTGAGGAGACCTGCAAGCTTTATGCAGATGCCATCAAGAGCGCAAAGACTGTTGTCTGGAACGGACCGATGGGTGTATTCGAGATGTCCAACTTCGCAAAGGGTACCATCGCAGTTGCACAGGCTCTTGCTGAGATTGATGCTACCACAATCATCGGCGGCGGCGACTC
>CAMALD010000151.1 GCA_945836355.1 uncultured Lachnospiraceae bacterium
TAATTAAAACACCAGTAGTAAGAAATGGAAAGCAGTCTACACTTGGATATCAGCCGGATGTATGGAAGGGATGGAATTAATTACCGCTTTCCTAGAGAGGGAAGATTTCAAACAGACTCCTAAGGGAATTTACCGCGGTGTTAAGCCGGTAGGAAGAGGTAGTTGGGACAAAAACGGTGATTTGGCAAATAGGATAGTTAACAACCTGATATACAGAGATTGGGGGTATAGGATATAAGCCTATGATGAGGACAAGGGAGCAAGCGTTAAACTATGGTATGTCTTTTCCTGATACCTATCAGGATGTACCGTTTCATGACGATAACTGGCAGCTTGTACGCTATAAGGGGAATAAGAAAGCATTTCTATGGACATATAAGAAGGATGGATATGTAAATCTCAATGTGAAGGTGAATCCGGAGAAGGCATTGTTTTGGAGAAATGTGTATGCATCTGTCATACCCGGATATCATCAAAATAAGGAGCATTGGAATACCATCATTCTGGACGGAAGTATCCCGGATAAAGATGTGAAGCTGATGATTGCAGAGAGCTATGACCTGATATCGGACAGCCCTTCAAAGAGGATATATGAGGCGGTGAAACGAATCCCGTATGGTCATGTTGCAACCTATGCCCAGGTGGCTGAAGCGGCGGGAAACCGAAAGATGGCACGTGCGGTCGGAAACGCTTTGCATAAGAATCCTGATCCTGATAGTATTCCCTGCTATCGTGTGGTGAATGCGAAGGGAGAGCTGGCCGGGGAGTTTGCTTTTGGCGGTGCCGGAGAACAGGCGAGGCTGTTGGAGGCGGAAGGTGTTGAAGTAGTTGACGGCAGGGTGGAATTGGATAAATATCAGTGGAAGCTCAATGTGGAAGCACACAATTAGAAAGCTTGAACGAAACTGGCATTCGCTGTGACGATTGTGTTATAGCTTTAACCTATATCATGTAATAACATATCGAGATTATGCAGGAAAGCCTTTGGATGGTAATGAAACACGCGCAAAAGAATCCATGTCTGTGAAGCAAAGATGGGGTATTTTGCGCGTTATTTGTATGAAAGCTTGAAGAAATGGATAAAAGGAGGCAGGTTTTCAGTCGCATAATAAGGCTGAATGAATGCAGAAACGGATGATAGAAAACTAAAGAATAATAGTTGTTGTATTTTCCGGCGGTTATGTGGTATGATTAGAAAAAGAGCACTAGGAAGGTGCAGAAATGAGGAAGGTATGAAAGGAATTATTCTGGCAGGGGGTTCCGGTACAAGGCTGTACCCGCTCACTTTGGTTACATCAAAGCAGCTGCTTCCGGTTTATGACAAACCGATGATTTATTATCCGCTGTCCACGCTGATGCTGGCGGGGATAAGAGAGATTCTGATCATTTCGACGCCGCAGGATCTCCCGAATTTTGAGAGGCTTTTGGGAGACGGAAGCCAGTATGGTATTTCCCTGAGTTACCGAGTGCAGCCGAGCCCGGACGGACTTGCACAGGCTTTTCTGATTGGCGAGGAATTCATCGACGGTGATGCATGTGCAATGATACTGGGAGACAATATTTAGGACTGCAACGGCTTCGGCAGCATTTTGCGGCAGGCGGGGGAGGATGCGCTAAGAGGCATCTCGACGATTTTCGGCTATTATGTCAATGATCCGGAGCGTTTTGGTATTGTAGAGTTTGACAAGGACGGGAGGGCTATTTCCATCGAGGAAAAACCGGAGCATCCGAAGTCAAATTATTGTGTCACGGGTCTGTATTTTTATGATAAACGCGCTGTGGAATTTGCGAAGCGGGTAAAGCCTTCCAAGCGAGGAGAATTGGAAATTACCGATATGAACCGCATGTATCTGGAGGATGGCTCGCTGAGTGTCAGACGTCTCGGACGTGGTTTTGCGTGGCTGGATACCGGTACGATGGACAGCCTGGTGGAAGCTTCGGATTTTGTGCAGATGCTGCAGAAACGCCAGGGAATCGAGATTTCCGCACCGGAGGAAATCGCATATGTGAATGAGTGGATCACTGCCCAGGAGCTGCTTGCATCGGCTGAGAGGTACGGCAAATCGCCGTACGGAGCACATCTTCGCAGAGTGGCGGAAGGTAAAGTGATGTATTGATTGTGAGGGAGAGAAAACATGAAGATATTGGTGACCGGCGGAGCCGGATTTATCGGAAGTAATTTTGTGCATTATATGCTTGAGGCGCATCCGGAGGACAGGATTGTGAATCTTGACCTTCTGACCTATGCAGGCAATCTGGAGTCCCTTGCGGATGTGGAGGATAACCCGAATTATTCTTTTGTTAAGGGGGACATCTGTGACAGGTCTTTTATTATGGATTTGTTTGAGAAGGAACGCTTTGATATTGTGGTAAATTTTGCGGCGGAGAGCCATGTGGACCGCTGTATTGTGGACCCGGGCATTTTCGTCCGCACCAATGTGATGGGGACTCAGGTGCTGCTGGATGCAGCAAAGGAGTATGGAGTCGGACGCTATCATCAGGTATCCACTGATGAAGTGTATGGCGATCTCCCGCTGGAACGCAAGGATTTGTTCTTTACGGAGAGCACGCCGCTGCACACCTCCAGCCCGTATTCTGCGAGCAAGGCGGGAGCTGATCTGCTGGTTATGGCATATCACCGCACCTTCGGTCTGCCGGTGACCATCTCGCGCTGTTCAAACAATTACGGACCTTACCAGTTCCCGGAGAAGCTGATTCCGCTGATGCTTACCCGCGCGCTGGCAGATGAAAAGCTTCCGGTGTACGGAAAGGGAGAAAACGTCCGCGACTGGCTGCATGTCAAGGATCACTGCGTGGCGATTGATCTGATTCTTTGCAAGGGGCGCGATGGGGAAGTATATAACATAGGCGGTCACAATGAGAGGACAAATCTCGAGGTTGTGCGTACAATATTAAGTGCACTGGATAAGCCGGAAAGTCTGATCAGCTTTGTGACAGACCGCAAGGGACATGATTTGCGCTATGCGATTGACCCTGCAAAGATTGAGGCGGAGCTTGGCTGGAAGCCTCAGTATACCTTTGATACCGGTATTCGTCAGACCATTGCATGGTATCTGGAAAACCGTCCGTGGTGGGAGCATATCCTGAATGGGGAGTACAGCAGTTATTTTGAGTCGATGTACGGCGAGAGAATGGCAGAAAAATAGAGAATGAGAAGAATTTCTTCGGAAAGAGGCAGTTATGGGTAATATTAAGGTGACGGCATGCGATATCAAGGGGCTGTATGTGATTGAGCCGGAGGTGCATGGCGACGAGCGCGGCTATTTCATGGAAACCTATAATTATAACGATATGAAGGCGCACGGATTGGATATGGTGTTTGTGCAGGACAACCAGTCCAAGTCAAAAAAGGGTGTGCTGCGCGGTCTGCATTTTCAGCTGGAGCATCCACAGGGCAAGCTGGTGCGTGTAATCAGCGGAAAAGTTTTTGACGTTGCGGTAGATTTAAGACCGGGCTCAGAGACATACGGCAAATGGCACGGTGTGGAGCTTTCTGCTGAAAATAAAAAGCAGTTTTATGTCCCGGAGGGGTTTGCACATGGTTATCTTGTGCTGTCCGATGAAGCGGAATTCTGCTATAAGTGCACGGATTTTTATCACCCGGGGGATGAGGGCGGACTGCTCTGGAATGACCCGGAGGTCGGCGTGGAATGGCCGACGGAAGGGCTGGAGCTGCTTTTGCTGGAGCGTGACCAAAAGTGGGGCACTCTGGCAGATTTAAGAAAAAAGCAGAAATAACGGCGGACAAAAAAGCCGGAAAAAATGCTGCCGTTAAACGGCAGCATTGGAATCCGACCTGGAGCGGGCATGGAGTCTTGCGTATATTTTTGCATAGTCCGGCACATAAACTAAGACATACATGATGACGGCAAGCAGACATGCACAGATAACATCAAATAGGGAGTGCTGTTTTAAAAAGACGGTGGACATGCAGATCAGCACAGTCAGTATCAGGGTGCCGAAACGCAGTCCACGTTTCTTTTTCAGGCGGTCGCTCTTATAAATGGCGATGCAGGCACCGATGGAGTTGAAAGCATGAATGCTCGGGCATACATTGGTACAGGTATCTGTGCTGTAAAGCCAGCGCATCAGGTGAATGAAAACATTGTCACGATCCACAGCCGCAAGATTCGGACGCAGGTCATGACCGTTCGGAAACAGGGTGTAAATGGTCAGACAGATGGTCATACCGATAAACAAATATGCGGCGCAGTGGTAAAATTCGCTGCGGTCGGTAAAGAAAAAGTAGGAAACTGTCAGGAAAATATACGCAAACCATAGGAAATACGGGATGACAAAAATTTCCGCAAAAGGAATATAGTCATCCAGTTTCATATGAATAACGGTGAAATCGGTGGTGACAGTATGCTCAAGCAGGGTAAACCATGGCATGTAGATAAGAATGTACAGCAACACCCAGGCGTGGCGGTATTTTTTGATAAGCTCCTTCATGATATC
>CAMALD010000152.1 GCA_945836355.1 uncultured Lachnospiraceae bacterium
AAATGATTCGCGAAATCTGCGAAAGCGGTCTGTTTCACCGATATCTGCTCACCCCCATCACCGGTCCGCGTGCTCTTTCACCGGAGGTTCTGCGCGAACAGTTTGCGCTCCACACCACCGATGAAATCATTACCTATGAAACACCGGAAGCCGCATGGCACGATTACTGCTCGCGCCTGCGGCCTCTGAATCATGATGTCCTGCTCATTGCAGGCTCCCTCTATCTGGTCGGTATGGTAAAGGAGCTGCTTTCTTAATGTCCCAGGCTCTTTTCCACCACCTTTACATTCGCCTCACCGAGCCTCTGATACATTTTCTGTAACGCCTCGGCGGTAATATTGACACTATGGCTGTTCGCAAGGCGCTTTACCGCCTTCTCCTTCGCCAGATAGATACACACGGTATCCGTGCCGTCAAACGCGGAGAGCATCGTGTAAATCTCCTGTTCCTGCGCCAAAAAGCTCTCCTTGTCGGCAAACTGCAGCCACAGCTCGCGCGGTATTTTAGAAAAAGGAATAATCTCCTGGCAGATCAACTTCGCCGGCTTGTCCTCCTCCAATGACACCTTGCCCCGGATATAAATCTTTTCATCCGGATTCAGCATCAGCTTATATTTCTCATAATCGCGCGGAAATACAATCACTTCCACGGCACCCAGCATATCCTCAACCGTGAGAAATGCCATCATTGTATTATTCTTGGTCATTTTTAGGGTCTTACCGGTAATCATGCCTCCAATCACCTCGGTGCGTCCATCCTCCACCTTGCACTCATTGGTCTCCTCATCCATCTGAAAATCCGCCGTAGTCTTCGTCACATTCTTTCGCATCGCCGCCTCATACATTTCCAGCGGATGTCCGCTGATGTAGATGCCCATCACCTCTTTTTCAAGCGCCAGAAGCTCCTCCTTCGCATACTCCCCGACCGCCGGAAAATTGTTATCATACTCCTGCTTCTGCTCCGGTTCAAACATGTCAAAAAGGCTCATCTGACCGGTCACGGACTGCTTGCGTTCCTCAGCCACCTGGTCAATCACCGCCGCATACACATACATCTTCTGCTTTCGTGTGCCCGGCAGACCATCCAGCGCACCTGATTTGATAAAATTCTCCATCGTCCGCTTATTTACCTCCTTGCCCGAAAGCCGCTCGGCAAGGTCCTTAAGACTCTTGTACGGGCCGTTTTGCTCGCGCTCCCGCACCAGTTCGTCAATGACCGGGCGTCCCAGACCCTTGATGGCAGTCAGTCCGTAACGGATTGCGCCGTGGTCAACAGAAAACGACGCCTCACCCACATTGATATCCGGCGGCAAAATTGCAATGCCAAGCTGACGGCAGTTAAAAATATACTCCGCCACCTTGCCGGTATTATCAATCACCGATGTCATCAGTGCCGCCATGAACTCCACCGGATAATAGCACTTCAAAAATGCGGTCTGGTATGCCACCACCGCATATGCGGCAGCATGCGATTTGTTAAAGGCATACTTGGCAAAATCGGTCATCTCATCATAAATGTGGTTTGCCACACTCTCCGAAATACCGCGCGCGATACAGCCCGGCACACCTTCCTCTGCGTTGCCGTAGACAAAATTCTGACGCTCCTTTTCCATCACGGACGCTTTTTTCTTTGACATCGCACGGCGCACCAGATCGCTCCGCCCATAGCTGTAGCCCGCCAGGTCGCGCACAATCTGCATTACCTGCTCCTGATAAACAATACACCCGTGCGTCGGCTCCAAAATCGGCTCCAGCTCTTTGCATTCATAGCTGACGGAATCCGGCTCGTTCTTGCCCTTGATATACTTCGGAATAAAATCCATCGGACCCGGGCGGTACAGGGAAATGCCCGCAATGACATCCTCAATGTTCTGCGGCTTGAGCTCCTTCATGAAATTCTTCATGCCTGCACTTTCGAGCTGGAAAATCCCCTCCGTCTTGCCGGAGCCGAGCAGCTCATACACCTTCGCATCCGCATAATCAATGCGGTCCATATCAAGCACCCCGTCCGCAAAGCCCGGACACGCCTCCCCTGCTGCCGCCTTCGCGCCATAGCCCTTCTGAATCAGGCGTACCGCGTCCTGAATCACCGTCAGGGTGCGCAGCCCCAGAAAATCCATCTTCAAAAGACCGAGCTCTTCAATCGTGGTCATGGTAAACTGGGTCGTGATGGTATCCTCCGACGAACGTGACAGCGGCACATAATCATCCGCCGGCGCATTACAGATAACCACGCCCGCCGCATGCATTGAGCTGTGACGCGCAAGCCCCTCCAGACGCTTTGACATATCCACCAGATATTTAATCTGCTTATCCTCCTGATACGCTGCAGCAAAATCCGGATTCATCGCGAGTGCCCTATCCAGTGTAATATTCAGCTCATTCGGCACCATCTTTGCAATTGTATCGCACTGCGCATAAGGCATGTCCAGCACTCTGCCGACATCGCGCAGCACACCCTTCGCCGCCATTGTACCGAAGGTGACAATCTGCACCACCCGGTCCTTGCCGTACTTTCTCACCACATAGTCAATAACCTCCTGACGGCGCTCATAACAGAAATCAATATCAATATCCGGCATCGTCAGACGCTCCGGGTTCAGAAAGCGCTCAAAGAGCAGATTGTACTTGATCGGATCAATATTGGTTATCTCCAGACAATACGAAACAATACTGCCCGCTGCGCTGCCCCGCCCCGGTCCTACCGCAATGCCATTGCGCTTCGCATAGCGAATGAAATCCGAGACAATCAAAAAATAGTCCACAAAACCCATATCGTGAATCGTCTTCAGCTCATAGTCCAAGCGTTCCTGCAGCTCCTTCGGCGAACCCGGATATCTGCGCTCCAGCCCCTCATAACAGAGCTTCTGCAGATATTCCCAGGCAGTGTAACCCTCCGGCACATCGAACTTCGGCAGCTTATAATGCCCGAATTCAATCTCCACCTCGCAGCGCCCGGCTATTCTTTGCGTGTTTTCAATCGCCTCCGGCGCATACGGAAACAAAGCCCGCATCTCCTCCTCCGACTTGAGGTAATACTGACCGCCCTCATAGCGCATCCGGTTCTCATCCGTTACTTTTTTCTGCGTCTGGATGCAGAGAAGGATATCATGCGCCTCCCAGTCCTCCGCCAGCACATAATGGATATCATTCGTCGCCACCAGCTCCAGACCTGTCTCCTTGTGCATGCGCACAAGTCCCTGATTTACCATCTTCTGTTCCGGTATGCCGTGGTCCTGCAGTTCCAGATAAAAATGGTCCTTCCCGAAAATATCCGCCAATTCCAGCGCGGATTTTTTCGCCTCCTCATAAAAGCCCCTGCGCAGCAGGCTCGGCACTTCACCCGCAAGACACGCCGACAGGGCAATGATGCCCTCATGATACTCACGCAAAACCTCATGGTCCACGCGCGGCTTGTAATAAAAGCCCTCCGTAAAGCCCTTGGAAACAATCTTCATCAGATTGGAATAACCCACATTATTCTCTGCCAGCAGCACCAGATGATGATATCTCTCATCCGATACAGTGCCCTCCTTGTCAAACCGCGAGCCCGGCGCCGTATAGACCTCACACCCCAAAATCGGCCGTATCCCTTCCGCCTTGCAGGCGCGGTAAAAATCTATCACTCCGTACATGACCCCGTGGTCCGTAATTGCAAGACTATCCATGCCGAGCTCCTTGGCGCGCGCCACGAGCTCCTTGATGCGGCTCAAGCCATCCAGCAAACTAAATTCGGTATGTACATGTAAATGTGTAAATGCCATAAAATCCTCCTGCGTCTATCTACGTGCTAACTATTATCTGCATACTATTCACTTGCTATCCGTGTGCTATCTACAGATTATCTGCGTGATGCCTGCTGATTATCTGCTATCTCCGGGTTATCTATGTGATGCCTGCTAAGTATCTGCTATCTCCGGGTTATCTGCCGTTATCGTGCGCTTTCAGATACGCGAGCAAGCCCTCACACCCTGCCGATACATCACGGTACGTGGCATCAAAATCACCGGTATACCACGGGTCCGCCACGTCGCGAGCCTCCTGAATCTGTTTCGTTTCGGCGTAATCCGCAAAGCTGAGCAGCTTAAAAATCTTCCCCTGCGGGTCTCCGCCCGCAATGCGCGTCATATTTCGAATGTTGGCGCTATCCATGCCAATCAGATAGTCATATTCCTCATAGTCCCGTGCTGTCATCTGTACCGCCCGGTGCGGCACCAGCGGTATTCCCGCCTCTCTCAACCTGCGCACCGTGCCATAATGCGGCGGGTTGCCGATTTCCTCGCGGCTCGTTGCCGCCGAGTTTACCTTTATCCAATTTTCCATCCCGTGTTTTTCTACCAGATAAGTAAAAACACTTTCACACATCGTGCTGCGGCAAATGTTGCCGTGGCATACGAAAAGCACTCTAGTCATAAATTTTTCTCCTTGAATATTCCGGCGGATATTTCACCACCTGTCCGGTCACAGGA
>CAMALD010000153.1 GCA_945836355.1 uncultured Lachnospiraceae bacterium
CTTGCTGGAATTGACACTGTAGCTGATATAGGCACCGGACGGGCTGTTTAAGGTAACCCACTCGGACGCGTCATTATGGTAATCGCCGCTGATGGTCACATCGCCGATAAAGTGCAGCCAGCCGTTCAGCGTTACATTTCCCGTCATGACAAGCCGATCATCGTATTCCCTGCAGCTTTCAAAAGTAAAATGATAATCGCCGAAATTCCAGTTTTGTTCGGTTCCCGCCACCGCAACCACAAGCGCAGAATCCAGTTTGGCGTTTTCTTTATCACTGTTCACAGAAATGGCATATGTATCTACCGCAAGAGTTTCCGGAACTGTAATCAGCAGGGTGTTCTCATCCTCGTACTTCCAGCCGACCGGATATGCACGAAGAGCCCCCTGCAGCTTCACAGTGTAATCCACATCTTCCTGAAAGCCGGTGCCGAATACCTTGATTTCCACCGGCTTGCTGCTCCGGTAGAGATAGCTGATGCTAAGTCCAGTCACGGAAAGTCCCTTGTTTTGGGAATTTACTGCAATCGCCTCGGCTTCTGTGCTTTCATTTTCAGGCTCTTGCAGATAATAGGTCTTCTTTGCTGTTCCGGTCTCCTTTTTCAATTCGACCTTCAGCACCCGGTTGTTGAGCAGCTTGTCGATTGCCTGATAGGTAATCACGAACCGATTGGAAATCTGGGTATGGATAAAACGGAAAAAGGTATCCAGACTTTCGGCGCTGTCAACATATATAAACTGTCCGTTTCCCGCCTCAGCAATGGTGTTCAGATACCAGGTGTCGACATTGTTGCCCAGACCAAGAGCGTAAACAGTGCAATTCTTATTCGCTGCCATTGCGCCAATCTCGCGTTTGAGCGTCTCACCCGACTGAGGATTGTTATCCTGCCCATCCGTCATCAGAATAATAATGCAATCCGTCAATCCATCCTGCTCGAACATATCGCCTGCATACTGCAGCGCTGAATACATATTGGTACCGCCGTTGGCGTAAATCCGATCCGCAGTATCTCGAATTGCCTGAGGCTCGCCGGTAAATTCTGTAGAAAAGCTGATTCCGTCGTGGAAGCCCACCACTGCGACTCTTTCTTTGTCAGTCATGCCGTCCGCAAAGCCACGGATTGCCTTTTTAAGGTCCTCCTCACTGCCATCCATACTTCCGGATACGTCGCAGAGCAGGATAATCTGTGTGGATGTATTCTCTCTCTTCGTAGCTGTGTAATTTGTGATAAGCTGTTCACAATCATACACCTCAAGGTAATCGTGAATATTATTCTCATCTATCGGGGAATCCGAGCCAAAGCTGACGGTAGCCGTCACCTCCGGGAAATTGGACTTATCAATATGGCTGATATTGACCATTGCGCTTTTTTTGCTGACGGTGTCAGCCATGAAGGTAGTAAACGGTACCTTTGTTTCGGCTGTCTCATCAGCAGTATTCTCCGGCAAGGGAGTTCCTTGAAGCTCATCGTCATCTGCAGCACCCGGATTTATAAAGCCGTCGCTTTGTGAGCCGTTAACCGGAAAGCCTGTCGCCATGTCCGGCTCCTCAGGCTCTGCATCCGGCTCTTCTGCCGGCCGCTGTGCAATCGGAATCGGCATGGTCTGGTTTACCGCCTCCTGCACAAGTGCGGGTATGTTTTTCACGCTTTCGTAGCCGTTGATATCCTCCGGCGGATTCATGATTTCAATGAGCTCCCTCATCGGTCCGGTATACAATGGATCACTCGACTCACCGATGGTCTCGAATGCCTTCTCGATACAGTTTTCTGCACTCTCGGGCTGTCCGACATAGTTATATCCCTTTGCTGCCTGCAGGTATTCCTTGCTGACATATTCCGGGTCGGTGGTCAATGCGTCCTCAGTCATCTGATATAATGCCTGCTTTAACACGGCATCACCGCCGGAATTGCTAAGTAGCTCTATCTTGCTGTCATAATCGTCTGCTTCCTCCGTCGCAAGATTGTTTTCCTCTGCCTTCAAAATCTCCTTGCAGCGTCTTTCGATTTCCTTTTTGGCATCACTATCCGGTCCGCCTTCCGTCTTTCGAAAATCCGATTTTGATATTTCACCGTTAATATAGAGTTCACTGACAACCATCAGTTCTTCGGTCGTCGCAAATTCGGAAAAATTATCTGCAATCGCTTCGTAATCCGCAATCATCGCATTTACGCGGAGCAGCGCATTGCGGACCGCTTCGTTTTGTTCCAGACCTTCATCGTTTTTCATCTGCTTTGCGATACTTTTTGCACAATCCGCAGCAGTCTGCTCCTCCACCCGACCGGACATTATGAAGGTCTGATACAGTTCTTCCGCTTTACAGAGTAAATCACCGGTTTTCCGTAAAGGCGCACTGTCCTCCGAGGATTTCCGGATGGACTCACTGTAATCCTTCAGTGCTTCTTCGACTTTTTGCACATATTCCTCGTATGCATTACCACTCTTTGTCGTATCGGAGGATACCGTCACCGGCTCTGTGTAGCCGTAATCGGAAAGCGGAATGTTGTTTTCTTCAAGATATTCAGCAACCGCGCCATTATAATCCGACGTATATCCGGTATTGGAGCGTGCGGAAAGAAGCAGCTTAATTTCCTGTGCAGCAATCTCCGAAACCTCCTTCGAATGATCGTCTGCCGACGTGGAGCTTCCCATTGCCTGTGCCTTGCGATACATCGCCAGCGCACTGTCATAGTTTTTTTGAAGGGCGAAAATGCGCGCCAAAAGGAGCACATCCTCCTCTGTCCCCTCCTCCCTGATACCTTCCTGTGCCAATCGGACGGCAGCACCGTATTTACCGTTTACGGCTAATACACTGGCAAGATAGCGGTTGTTGTCCGATTGCACATAGACGATTGCTTCCTGTGCCGGCTGCTTTTCTATTGTCTTTGTGCCGCGCACAAAGCATAACACAGAAAATGCCAGCAACCCTGCCAAATAGAGCACGCGATCCAGACGAACGCTGCGGTACAAGAGCATCACCACCAATAACAAAATCATGCATGCCAACGCACCAATTCCGATTTGTGTATAAAAGTTGAACATACGATTCCTCCTGCGTTTTCTATACGACGAAAAACAGCCTATGGCGCGAAAACCATAAGCTGTTTAGAGATTATTTTGCAACCTTATTTATTATACAAATGATTTTCGTCCCCGTCAATAAGGATAAATCACATGGTCACATATTTTTTTAAGGTGCTCCGGATGGCACCGGTGCCGGCATTCAATTCGTTGAAGAAGCCGGTAATTCTCTCGGATAAGCCGCATGCCACCAAGTCAACCGCAAACAGATCCGCGCGGGAAAGAATGGCGTCGAGACTGCCCTGCTTCACCGTCTGGCCAAAGCTCACAGAGGACATCTGCTGCTGAAGCTCATCAAGCATCGGGTCGGAGGAAGGTACAAAAGCATTGCCCTTATCGTCAACACCGAGCAGATAACGCAGATATCCGGCAATCACGAGCGGAATGAAGGTCAGCCGGGTAACATCCTCGCCCTTTGCAAGATATGCCTTTAAGGTTTCACCGAAACGAATCGGAAGCTTCTGCGAGGTATCGGTCGCGATACGCTGAGGGGTATCCGGCATAAATACGTTAGGAAGACGCTTGGTCAGTACCGCATTGATAAATTCTGCCGGCTTCAAAATGCCCGGATCGACAACGACCGGCATACCCTCCTCATAGCCCATGCGGGTAATGAGTGTCTTTAATTCGTTATCCTCCATTTCATCATGAATGGTGGTATAGGACAGCAGACAGCCATAGATAGCCAGCGCGGTATGTAATGGGTTCAGACAGGTGCACACCTTCATCTTTTCCACCTTGTCGACCGTCTCGCGATCCGTGTAATAGATACCGCCCAAATCCAATGGAAGCCTGCCGTTCGGAAAAGCGTCCTCAATCACCAGATACTCTGTCTCCTCCGCATTGACAAACGGTGCGGTATAGGTGTTTTTACCGGTGATGATAAGCTCGGTATCCTCAAATCCATCCTTCCTCAGTAAATCCTGTACAACAGCATCCGGGCGCGGCGTAATTTTGTCAATCATGCTCCACGGGAAGCTGACCTTGCCTGCATCATTAACATAGGCTTCAAAGCCGGCATCTGCAATTCCGTTCTTCACCCATTCCTTTGCATAGGCGATGATGGCAGACTTCAGCTTGTCCCCGTTATGGGAACAGTTATCCATGCTGACCATGGCAATCGGCTGTGCGCCGTTTTGATACCGCTGATAAAGGAGCTTTGCCACTTTTCCCATCGTGTGCTTCGGGTTCATGGACTTATCCTGCATATCTGCCAGCACAAGGGAGGTGTAATTTCCATCCGGTCCTGTAACGGCATACCCCTTCTCGGTGATGGTAAAGCTTGCCATCTTTAACGACGGGGCACAGAAAATTTCAGCAAGCCTTGTCTGATCCTCCGGGCGGTTCTCATCCGCAGTCAGGGACTCGGTAACGCTGCCG
>CAMALD010000154.1 GCA_945836355.1 uncultured Lachnospiraceae bacterium
GAATCGTGCGCATCCCACGGAGTGTATCATGTGCTGAAATCACATGATATACTTATAACATCTGATTTGCAGGAGAGCATTATGTTACAGTTTGAATCCGGAACCGGGCTGTCCGCCTCTTTGTTTGGCGGCATGGGAGTACCGGCGGAGCAGGTATTGTTTTTTGATATAGAGACCACGGGGTTATCCGCCTCCGGCTCCTATGTTTATCTGATTGGTGCCGCCTTTTTATCCGGCGGCACAGTATTCCTGCATCAATGGTTTATGGATGATGTCGCACAGGAGAAAGAGCTGATACGCACCTTCCTCGAATTTGCCGACAGATACCGGCTTCTGGTGCATTATAACGGTACCGCCTTCGACCTTCCGTTTCTGCAAAAAAAATGTCAGAGGCACTGTCTCCCGGACATTCTGTCAGGCAAGCAGAGTCTTGACATATATAAAAAGCTCATGCCCTGCAAACCCCTGCTCGGGCTAAAGGATATGAAACAGAAATCGCTGGAGCAGAAAATGGGACTTTTCCGTGATGACCCATTTTCCGGCGGTGACCTGATTCCGGTCTACACCGAGTTTATAGGACGGTACCGCTATGAGCAGTTGACAGGGAAGAATACCCGCCCGTCAGACGAGAACCGCATAGATTTTCACAATACCGGTCTTAAGTCAATGCCGGAAAGTCCTGCAAAAGCATTGCTTTCCGTATTGCTCCTGCACAATCGTGAAGACTTGACGGGACTTTTGACCATAGCGGAGCTTTTGGAGCTGCCAAGAGTTATGGACGGAAGCTTTTCCGTTTCTTTCCCGGCTGATAAAACCGCGGATGCCTGTGACACGCTTACATTTCATCTGCTGCCGCAGAGCAAAGCCTTCTGCAGGATTTTTTCTGCTTTTTTTCAGGAGAGTTTTTGCAAACCGGTATCCGTCATTCCTGACGGATGCACGGCCGCTCCGCTTGTAACCTTAAGCTGCACTCCTAAGGCTCTTATACTGGAGTGTCCGGTAATGTCCGGCACATTACGGTACTTTTTTGAAGACTACCGCAGTTACTATTATCTTCCTGTAGAAGACTGCGCCATGCACAAAAGTGTGGCAGAATTTGTCGACAAGAATTACCGTCAGAAGGCCACCCGCGACAACTGTTATCAGAAAAAGACCGGGCGCTTTCTGTTCCAGCCGCAGGAATGCTTCACCCCGTTTTTCAAAAATAGTCATAAAGACAGCTGCTCCTGCTTCGAATACACGGACGCTATATTCACCGACCCTGCCGGGCTGAAAAAATGGCTTGCGGCCGTGCTGACCTGGCTGCTTACGCCGACAAAATCGTAATAAATATCTCGCTTGCAAGATTCTATACGTTTGGCTCGTGTTGCTTTAGCAGCTTTGCACCTTACGTGCGAGTGCGCAACCTTAACGGTACGATTTAGCATTATGGGAAATTGCCTCACTTCCCTATTATAGCGCAAAAAAAGATCCCCGCACCATGGATACGGAGATCTTATGTTTCGTTCTAAATCATTACTCTGCAGTGGTAATGATTTTCTTTTTGTTGTATGAACCACATGCCTTGCAGACTCTGTGTGGTACCATCAAAGCTCCACAGTTGCTGCACTTTACAAGATTCGGCGCAGTCATCTTCCAGTTTGCTCTGCGGCTGTCTCTTCTAGCCTTGGAATGTTTATTCTTTGGACAAATAGCTCCCATCGTTACACCTCCTTAAAATTATTGAAAATATCCCGGATTGCCGCCATTCTCGGATCAAGAACCTCACGGTCACAGCCGCACTCGCCCTGATTCAAATCAGCCCCGCATACCCTGCAGATTCCTTTACAGTCCTCCCTGCAGAGCACTTTGGTTGGAAAATCGAGTAACATGTCTTCAAAAATCATACCATCGATGTCCAAATCATACCCGGAGATATAGGATACCTCGTCTAAATCTTCTGCGCTTTCATGCTCGTCCCCGGAAAAATCAAACTCCTCCTCATGATGAATATCAAAAGGAAGCTCGACCTCCTTCAAGCAGCGGTCGCAAACCGCCGACAGAACCACTTTTGCATCTGCCTTTACCAGAACACGCTTCACGCCATGACTGCACAGGGTTACGTTCACTTCGGAGCATTCCCTGACCGGATATTCCACTCCGCACCGTTTGTACACTTCAAATTCAATCGGCACCGACTGGCTCACCGTTTCATTCCGGCGGTTCATGATTTCTGATAAATTGACCTGCATAGCTTCTCCTGTCACTTACGCAAAAAGGCGCAATGCACCTCCAAAAATAGACACTGCTAGTATTATACTTATGGAGGTGCAGTTTGTCAACTTGTTTTTTAAAATTTGCGCTTTGCCGTTCGAAAACCGTTATCGATTGCTCACCAGCATCACGGTATCTCTCGCAATCGCCAGCTCCTCGTTGGTCGGCACCGCCAGCACCTTAACCCCGGAACTGTCCGAAGAAATCACTGCCTCCTTGCCGCGCACATTGTTTCTCTCTTCGTCGATTTCCACTCCGATAAATCCGAGATACTCACAGATTCTGCGGCGGATATTCTTGTCATTTTCTCCGAGACCGGCAGTAAAAGCAATAGCATCCACGCCGTTCATGGCTGCAGCATAGGAACCGATATACTTTGCCACACGGTACACAAATACCTCCGTCGCATCCTTCGCAAGCTCATTGCCGCTGTTTGCCGCTGCCTCAAGGTCACGGAAGTCGCTCGATACGCCGGACATGCCGTAAACACCGGATTTTTTATTGAGAAGATTCATAATCTCCTCAATGCTCTTGCCTTCTTTTTTCGCAATAAACTCAATAATCGCCGGGTCGATATCGCCGGAACGAGTCCCCATAATCAAGCCCTCCAGCGGCGTCAGCCCCATGCTGGTATCTACGGATTTTCCATTAAGCACTGCGGATACGCTCGCGCCGTTGCCAAGATGGCAGACAATAATCCTGGAATGGTCAAGCGCAAGCCCTGCAATTTCTGCGGCGCGTTTGCTCACGTAGCTGTGACTGGTACCGTGAAAGCCATAACGGCGAATCTTGTATTTATCATAGTACTCATGAGGCAACCCATAGGTAAATGCCTTCTTCGGCATTGTCTGGTGAAACGCGGTATCAAAGACTGCAACCATCGGCACCCCCGGCATCAGCTTACGGCAGGCATCGATTCCGATGAGATTTGCCGGATTGTGCAACGGTGCAAGGTCATTGCACTCCGTAATCGCCTTGATAACCTCGTCATCAATAATCACGGACTCGGTAAAACGCTCTCCTCCATGCACTACGCGGTGTCCTACCGCTCCGATTTCAGAAAGGCTTTCCATTACGCCGTGCTCTTTGTCAACCAGCGCTGCCAGCACAGACTGTACGGCTGCTTCATGGTTTGGCAGAGCCTTATCAAAAATCAGCTTTTCTCTTCCCGCAGGCGTGTGTACCAGTCTTCCGTCGATGCCGATGCGCTCGCACAGGCCCACCGCGATTGCCTGCTCTGTTTCCGAATCAATCAACTGATATTTTAAGGATGAACTTCCGCAATTAATCACTAATATTTTCATAGCTTACTCCTTCTACTCTTAAATCACATCGTTTGCCGCCGCCTGTACTGCCGTAATCGCAATAACACCGACGATGTCATCGGAATTACATCCGCGCGAAAGATCATTGACCGGTGCTGCAATGCCCTGTGTCAAAGGTCCGTATGCCTCTGCGCCGCCAAGTCTCTCTACCAGCTTGTAACCGATATTTCCTGCGTCCAGATCCGGGAATACCAGCACGTTTGCCTTTCCCGCAACCGGACTTCCCGGTGCCTTAAAGGCTGCAACCTCCGGCACAAGAGCCGCATCCAGCTGCAATTCTCCGTCAAGCTTAAGGTCCGGGAACTGTTCATGCGCAATCTGCACCGCCTTTGTAACCTTGTCAATATCTGCATGTTTTGCGCTTCCCTTCGTAGAGTGGGAAAGCATGGCAATTCTTGCTTCTTTACCTGTCAGCAGCTCAAAGCTGCGCGCGGAGGATTCCGCAATAGCGGCCAGCTCTTCCGATGTCGGATTTTGGTTCAGTCCGCAGTCCCCAAAGACAAAGGTGCCGTGGGAGCCCAGGTTGCAATTCGGCACAATCATCAGGAAAAACGCCGATACCAGTTTTGTTCCCGGAGCAGTCTTTAATATCTGAAGGCAAGGGCGGAGAGTGTTTGCGGATGAATGACATGCACCGGATACCATACCGTCTGCATCGCCCATCTTCACCATCATCACACCGAAGGTCGTGTAGTCTGTCAGCAAAATCTCCTGCGCCATCTCCGGTGTCATCCCCTTCGACTTGCGAATCTCAACCAGCTTTCCTATGTACTCCGGAAGCCTGTCAAACTTCTCCGGGTCAACGCAGGTGGCTTTGGAAATGTCAAGTCCGGTCGATTTCTTGCGAATCACGGATTCCTTACCGATAAT
>CAMALD010000155.1 GCA_945836355.1 uncultured Lachnospiraceae bacterium
GAATTACATAACATTTGATCTCGGCATGCTCAGCAAATTCGGATACTACACGGGTATTATCTTCCGTGCCTTTACCTTTGGCACCGGTGATGCGGTGGTGACCGGCGGGCGCTATGACTCCCTTGTCGGACAGTTTGGCAAACAGGCGCCTGCAATCGGCATGGCGGTGATTGTCAACCAGCTCATGATGGCCCTTGACCGTCAGAATCTGCTCGCAGAGCCTCAGGCGGACGGCACTCTTATCGTATATAGCGCGGATAAGCGTTCCGAGGCTATTGCAATGGCAAAGAGACTTCGCGGCGAGGACAGGAAGGTAAGCTTGTATCTTAACCAGGATGCACAGGCAGATTATGAGGATTATGCAAAACGCATGCATCTGGCTGAAATTGTAAAGCTGGCATAATTGGAAAAAGTGAGGATTGACAAATGGAATATATTACGATTGCGCTTGCCAAGGGCAGATTGGCAAAAAAGGCAATGAATATGCTTGAGGAAATCGGGATTACCTGTGAAGAGATGAAGGACCCGGATTCCAGAAAGTTGATATTTACGAACGAGGAGCTGAAGCTGAAGTTCTTCCTCGCTAAGGCAAATGATGTTCCGACTTACGTAGAGTACGGTGCGGCGGATATCGGTATTGTCGGCAGGGATACCATATTGGAAGAGGGAAGAAAAATGTATGAAGTCCTCGACCTGAATATGGGAAAGTGCCGCATGTGCGTGGCGGGGCCTGCCAGCGCTGCGGAGCTGTTAAAGCACGGCGAGCTGATTCGCGTAGCTACCAAGTATCCGGGAATTGCCAAGGACTATTTTTACAATAAAAAGCACCAGACGGTGGAAATCATCAAGCTGAACGGCTCAATTGAGCTGGCTCCGATAGTAGGGCTTTCCGAGGTGATTGTGGACATTGTCGAGACCGGCTCAACATTACGGGAGAACGGTCTGGTAGTGCTCGAGGAGGTCTGCCCGCTTTCTGCAAGGATGGTGGTGAATCAGGTCAGCATGAAGATGGAGCATGAGCGGATTACAAAGATGATCAATGATTTAAAAGCACTGTTAAACGAAAACAGGGATGCTTAACAGAAGATAGGAGGAACTATGAGAATCGTTGAATTGAATGAATCAACCAGAAAGAATTTATTGGAGGATTTGCTCAAGCGCAGTCCGAATCAGTATACGCAGTATGAAAATACCGTTGCCGAGATTATTGCAAGGGTAAAGGCGGAAAAGGATGCGGCATTGTTTGATTACACCTTAAAATTCGACAAAACACAAATCAATGCCCGGAATATCCGAGTCACCGAGGAGGAGATAGCAGAGGCGTATGAGCAAGTGGATGCGGAGGTGCTTCGCGTTATCCGTGCTGCTATCAAAAATATCGAAGAATATCATGTCCTGCAGAAGCGCAACAGCTGGTTTGACAGCAAGGAGAACGGAATCATTCTCGGTCAGAAGGTAACGCCGTTAGCCTCGGTCGGTGTCTATGTGCCGGGCGGCAAGGCAGTCTATCCTTCCTCCGTCCTGATGAACATCATCCCGGCAAAGGTGGCAGGTGTGAAGCGCATTGTGATGACCACCCCTCCGGGCAAGGACGGAAAGGTCAATGAGGGCACCCTGGTTGCCGCCAAGGAAGCCGGTGTGACGGAAATCTACAAGGTGGGCGGTGCACAGGCCATCGCGGCACTTGCTTTCGGAACGGAGAGTGTACCGAAGGTGGATAAAATTGTCGGCCCGGGCAATATCTTTGTGGCACTTGCAAAGAAAGCGGTGTACGGCTATGTCAGCATCGACTCAATTGCGGGACCGAGTGAGATTCTTGTCATTGCAGATGAAACCGCAAACCCGCGTTATGTGGCGGCTGATCTGCTTTCCCAGGCGGAGCATGATGAGCTTGCCAGTGCTATTCTTGTCACCACCAGCCGCGAGCTTGCCGCCAAGGTGCAGGAAGAGGTGGAGGGGTTTCTCAGGGTGCTCTCCCGCAGAGATATTTTAGTGAAATCGCTTGATAATTACGGGTATATTCTCGTTGCCGAAAACCTTGAGGCAGCGGTGGATGCCGCAAACGATATTGCTTCGGAGCATCTGGAAATTGTCACGAAGAATCCGTTTGAGGTAATGACAAAAATTCGCAACGCCGGCGCTATTTTTCTCGGTGAGTATTCCAGTGAGCCGCTGGGGGATTATTTTGCCGGTCCGAACCACATCCTGCCGACCAACGGCACCGCAAAGTTTTTCTCGCCTCTTTCGGTGGATGACTTTGTGAAGAAATCCAGCATTATTTCTTATTCCAGGGAGGCATTGCAGGCAGTACATAAGGATATTGAGCTGTTTGCCAAAGCAGAGGGCTTAACTGCACACGCGAATTCCATTGCAGTCCGCTTTGAGAATGAATAACGCAGAAAGGAAGGTATGTATGGCAAGAACGGCAACCGTAAATCGTAAAACAAACGAAACAGATATTTTTCTGGAACTTAATCTGGACGGAACCGGAAAGTCCGAGGTCAACACCGGAATCGGCTTTTTTGATCATATGCTGACCAGCTTTGCCAGACATGGGTTTTTTGACCTGAAGCTGACGGTCAAGGGCGATTTATATGTGGATGGTCATCACACGGTGGAGGATACCGGCATTGTGCTTGGCCAGGCAATCCGCAATGCACTGGGTGATAAGGCGGGAATAAAGCGCTACGGTTCCTTCCTGCTCCCAATGGATGAGACGCTGGTGCTTTGCGCCGTTGATTTGTCCGGCAGACCTTACCTGAATTATCAGGCAGATATGAAGGCGGAGCGCGTGGGTTATCTTGATACCGAGCTGGTACATGAATTTTTCTATGCGGTTTCGTACAGCGCAGGAATGAATCTGCATTTAAAACAGATGGACGGCGATAACAGCCATCACATTATAGAAGCGATGTTCAAGGCTTTTGCCAAGGCCTTGGATGAAGCAGTCACTGTTGACCAGAGAATTGCAGGCGCATTGTCGACCAAAGGAACAATCGCCTAAGAAGGGAGGACTACGATGAAACTTTTTCCAGCAATTGATATCCGGAACGGACAATGTGTCCGTCTCCGTCAGGGACAGTTCCATGACGTGGAGGTGTATTCCCACATCCCGGCCAATGTTGCACGTAATTTTGAAGCTGCCGGGGCATCCTTTATTCATATCGTTGATCTGGATGGCGCCCTTGTGGGACATTCCATGAATGAGGATGTGATTCGCGAGATTGTCAATACCGTATCCATCCCGGTTGAGGTGGGCGGTGGTATCCGTACCATCAAGGACATCGAGAACAAATTGAATCTCGGTGTAGGGCGTGTAATCATCGGTACCAAAGCGGTTGAAAGCCCTCAGTTTGTCAATGAAATCATAAAAACCTTCGGTGCGGACAAAATAGTAATCGGTATCGATGCCAAGAACGGAATGGTTGCCACCGACGGCTGGGAAAAGGTAAGCAATTACAATGCCATCCAGCTTGCGCTCGAGATGAAGGATATGGGAGTAAAGACCATTGTTTATACCGACATCTCCAAGGATGGGATGCTGCAGGGACCGAATATCGAGCATACCAGAGAGATGGTGGAGCAGACCGGTCTGGATATCATTGCTTCCGGTGGTGTCTCTTCCATGAAGGATCTGGATGACCTGAGTTCCATCCCGGTATATGGTGTCATAATCGGTAAGGCACTGTATGAGAATCGCATTCATCTTGAGGAGGCAGTTAAAAAATATGGAAAAAACTGAAACGAGTTGTGAATTTAAAGTAATTCTTCCCTACATCAATGCGGAAAATGAAACCTCCGAGAGCATTATCCGGCGTGCAGCGGAATATGAGCGCAGCGGCGCCGACGGATTGTTTGTCTACAATTATACCGTGGCGGAGGCAGAGCATGAGGAGTTTTTGCATACTGTAAAGCAGGTGGTGCGCGAGGTGGATATTCCAATCTATATCGGTACGCTGGCAAAACGCTTTGAGGATGTGAAAAAAGCGTTTTATACCGGTGCCACACAGGTGGTAATCCCGTATGCAAAGCTGACGGATAAGGCGGTACTGAAGGAAGCCTCTGACCGCTTCGGAAAGAATAAGCTTTTTATTGAGCTGGATGCCAGCAGCGGAAAAAACGGCTCTGCATTTGATGTGGAAACACTGGCAAAAGACTTAAAGGAGCTTGGAGCGGCAGGACTTTTAATCAAGCATCTTACGGTTACGGACGGTATCAGAGAAAAATTGAAGCAGACAGGGATGCCGATTATCGTGCGGGATTCCCTGTTGCGCAACGATATGGAGACGCTGCTTTCCATGGACGGAGTGATTGGTGTCGCAACGGATTATTATGAAAAAAAAGATATTTTTATGATCAAGCGCGTATTGAAAGAATCCGGGGTGACAGTGAACACCTACGAAAGCAGTATCAGCTTTGCAGA
>CAMALD010000156.1 GCA_945836355.1 uncultured Lachnospiraceae bacterium
CGGCTTTTACCTCCTCCTTTTCCCCGGTAAAGACACCTTCTATGGTGTAGTCCGTAAAAGGATTGCCCTCTGTTTTCCCTGAAAGAATTACCTCGAAAACCTCCCATTTTGCGATTGTTTCCCGTGTACTCATTCTTATTCCCCATACCTTTCCTGCTTGAGCTTTCTCCCGTGGGGATGTGCACTCAAAATTTATTTTATTATACCAAAATAAAGGATAAATGTCGATGGCGAATCCGGGAGTATTTGAAGCGATGCTCTGGTATAACAAATATGAGAATGAGGAGCTTTCGAAGGCGACGGAGGGGCTTTACAACTTCTTTTTTGAACAGACGGATAAGCTCGGAATATGCAGGGATACGGCAAATCATCTGTTGAGAACCTATCGGGCATTTTTGGAGGGATTTATCATGCTGGAGATTCATCATTCCTTCGGAAATCCGATCTCTATCAGTGAAAGCTTTGAGGTATCAATGGATGTATTGCTGGGGGGGATGGAGCAATACGAAAACCGTTAAAGAAAGGTGGAAACTATCCGGGAAGAGTATCTTAACTGGATAAATCGTGTGGAAGCAGGAGACAGAAGAACCTTTGTGGCTTTGGATGGAAAAAGGATAGTTGCATACATAGACGTGGCGGAAGAGGGAGAGACCTTTATTACCTATGCTGACAATATGATGAATATCCAGGGTGCTTATTGCATGCCGGAATATAGGGGAAAAAATGTGGTAACGGATTTGATTGAATATGTAATCGGTGTATTGGAGGCGCTGGATACCTTTTCACAGGAGGAATTGTTTACCAATACATATTATCCATGGGTCGGAGGGAGCTGCATCGGAAGCTATTTTATCAGCACGACAAGCAGTCACTATGATTGGGCGATGAAAAAGATGAAGGCGCATAAGAAAATGCTTGGATAGAACAGAAAAGCGAAGCTGCGAGGTAGGCCGCAGGTTCTAAGTGTTCAGAGCCTGCGGTTTTTGTCGTTACTTGTTTTTGTTCCATAACTACCTTGTTGGAATCAAGAATATGGAGGTTGATTCTTACCAATCGACAATGGGCGGAAGTTGTGGTAAAATTATCCTAATACAATTTTAAGGAGGTTTTTTAATATGGGGATGATGGAAAGACCGGCTGTCGGCACGCTGGCTGATGGCGGAAAGTATTGGGAGCATGAGTACGAGAAGTTTTTTCTGAAGGCGTATGTGCCTGCAAGTGACATTGACGGACAGGCGAATAATTATGGCTTTCGCGCACCGCTGCTTCTGGTTTTTGAGGAAAAAAGGCAGAGCATGGAGGAGGCGGTTGCCTTTGCTAAGAATAGTGGACTTGCAGACATTGCGGCAGCAGTGGATTCAAGTGTTCTGTTCATTTATCCGACAGGTGAGGGCGGCTGGAGGAATGCGACGGAGGAGTTATACGCATCGGTCATTGCGGAGGTGAAGATGGACCCGCGCTATGCGGACGGGATGGTTGAACTGAGCAACTTCTTTACCCGCGAGTTCAAGGGTTACTTTATCCGCGGGGCAATATTCAGGGCAGATATTTACAGCTTCGGTGAGTCGGCAGATTATGTTGCAAGGAATCTGCTGAAAACAGTCCATGGGGAATATCTCTGGGGGCCGGGTGAAATCACACCGGCGATGTGTTCCATGCAGAATCTGAGTGTGATTCCTGCACCGGAGCGCAAGGATATCGGCATATTGAGCGTCGGAAATTCCGAAGAAATCAATGCGGCTTTTAAGGACTGCACAAATCTGCTGGTGAAATCGGAGCCGGATTACCGGGCTGATTTTAAGTTGTTTGTCCGCAAATTTAAAATGTGGTGCGGCAATATGGAAATCGAGCCGGATTTTGAAGCGATGGATATGACGGAGGAAGCCGGCGTTGCGGTGGTCAAGACTTCCCCTGACAATCGGGGCGAGTTCAAGGATACGGCTGAGCACAAGGTTGGATATTTTGCTTATTATAATAACGGCATTTTTGATAAGGGACCGGCTCCGTTGCTTCTGGGCTTCCACGGCGGCGGGGATTCCTCGATGTTCCTGACCTTTGTCTCCGGCTGGTATGAAATCGCACACCGCTACGGTTTTTTGTATGTTGCGCTTGAAAATCACCAGAATGTAACAGCGACGGAGGTGGTGCAGGTACTGGAGCATCTCAAGAAGCGCTACAGAATAGACGAGCATCGGATTTATGCAACCGGCTTTTCGATGGGCAGCGGAAAAACATGGGATATGTTTCAGGAATACCCGCAGATATTTGCAGGGGTGGCTCCGGCAAGTGCATTGTTCCCGGTCAAGAACAATCCGTTTGGCCAGTCGCTCGGAGACAGACTCAATACGGATGTTCCTGTGCCGATTTTCTATTCGGGCGGCGAGAAGTCCCATCTGCCGGAGCTGCCTTTCCAAGCGGAATCGGGTCTTGAGAGAATACAGTATGCGGCAAAGGTCAATAAGTGTAAGAAAAAATTCGATGTGCGCTACGAGGATAAGGACAACTGGGCTGATCCTGTATGGGGCGTGCCGGGCGACCGAATTGAGAAAATTCCGGACGAATCTAGAGGAAGCTGCCTGACCATCCACTATTTTGACAGCGAGGACGGTGTATGCCGGACCGCGTTTGCAAGTGTCAGCGGGCAGGTACATGAGTGCAGGCATCACACCTGCGAGAACGCATGGAAGTTTATATCGCAGTTTACCAGATAGGTGCATTGCATTCCGGGGGGAGGATACAGTCATCTGTCGACCCGTGAGGGAGAGCCGATTGCGATTCGGATGAATGCGATGGGCTTCCATGCGGCTGTGCTCAGGTACAGTCTGACACCGAATATTTATCCGTCGCAGCTTCTTGAGGCTGCGGCGGCAATGCGAATCGTGAAGGAACACGCGGCAGAGTGGCATTTGGACTTAGAACATATTGTCATTGCCGGCTTTTCTGCGGGAGCGCATGTTGCCGGAAGCCTTGGCACGCTTTGGAGGGAACAGGTCATCACGGATGTTCTTGGCGGCAAAGCGGAGGATTATCGACCTACAGCGCAGCTTCTGTGTTATCCGGTTATCACTTCGGGGGAGTTTGCCCACCGGGGGGCAATCTCGGGTGTCACGGGAGATAACGCAGAGCTTTATGAAAAGGTAAGCCTTGAGAAGCAGGTCAGCGCAGACACAGCACCCGCATTTCTCTGGCATACCTTTGCTGATGCGACTGTGCCAGTGGAGAACTCACTTTTTATGGCGGCAGCTCTTCACAAGCATGGCATTCCGTGTGAGCTGCACGTTTTCGAGCGCGGACGTCATGGACTGGCACTTGCAAGTGCTGAGACAGATACGCCGGATGGAGCGACTCACGAGGAGGAGTGTACGGTGTGGCCGGAGCTTTTTTACAACTGGCTTTTGAAATAAGCCGGAGAGGTAATCTGGAATCCGCTCCTTAATCACTTGACGAAAGACGCAGGGAGCATTATCCTTGTTACTGATAGACATTCTAGCGGGCAGGCTTAGTCCCTTGAATTGGAAAAGCAGATGAATGATAAATTGAGTTTGGAGGAAAAGGAAATGCGGATATTAATCATACGGCACGGAGACCCGGACTATGAACACGATTCATTGACGGAAAAAGGATGGCGGGAGGCTGCACTTCTGGCAAACAGAATGGAAAAGGAGGATTTGACGAAGATATACGTATCGGTGCTGGGACGCGCGCAGGATACCGCATCCCTGACCCTGAAGCGAAAGGGGATGACTGCAGAGGAATGTACATGGTTGCGGGAGTTTGCGCCTCAGATTAACCGGCCGGATGTGACAGCGCATAAGACGATTGCATGGGACTGGCTACCGCAGGACTGGACCGCGGAGCCGGATTATTATCTTGCAGATAAATGGATGGATACCCCTGCCATGAGGACGGGGGATGTGAAAGAGCAGTATCAATGGGTGACAGAAAGCTTTGATAAGGTTCTGGCAGAGCACGGTTATGTGCGGGACGGCAGGATTTACAGAGTCGAGCGTGCCAATCGTGACACGATTGCATTTTTCTGCCATTTTGGTGTGGAATGTGTTCTGCTCAGCCATTTGATGAATGTATCACCGATGATTCTATGGCATCATACCTGTGCGGCGCCTACTTCCGTGACTACGATTTACACTGAGGAGCGCAGAAGAGGCACTGCTATTTTCCGCATGAGCAGCATGGCGGATCAGTCGCACTTATATGTGAAGGATGAAGCACCGTCTTTTCAGGCGAGATTTTGTGAGACATATGATTGCATGGAGGAGCGGCACGATTAAGGAAACAAGCCAGAATTACAGACGGAAACGGCACGGATAAAGAGAGCGGCACCTGTTGCAGAGTGCCGCTCAAAATATCGATTCAGTTAGTCTTAGTTATTGCCATTTTTCTCCGAACACTATCGAATGATAG
>CAMALD010000157.1 GCA_945836355.1 uncultured Lachnospiraceae bacterium
ACCTACAAATCTATTTATAAACTGATTGTAATCATTTGTCAAGGAATTTTAATGGTTTTCCACCGTCTTTTGCGCCTTTTCAAGGGCTTAAATCATTCTAGTGCATTTCTGTATATTTCCCCCTTCTCCAATTCACGCCCGCGGCTCGCGAAAAGCTCCGACACAGACACGATGCGGTATCCCCTTGCCATCAGTTCAGGTACCAGATACTCCACAGCCTCCGCCGTGCATTCATACAGGTCATGCATCAGAATTACATCCCCGTCCTTCACGGTTGCAAGCACATGGTCGATGATGGATTGGGAGTCCCTCGTCTTCCAGTCCTGCGAATCCAGAGACCAGTTAATCAGCGCCGTATCTGCCACGCTGCGCACGGTTTCGTTTGCATTTCCGTACGGCGGTCGTGCCAGCACATGTCCGACCGGCACATACTGATTTAGCTTTTCCTCCGTCCTCTCAAACTCCTCCCTGATTTTATCTTCCGACAATTTATTGAGATCATCATGGGACCAGGTATGGCTCGCCACTTCAAAACCGCTTTCATATGTACGTTTCAGAGTATCCGAATACTGTTCAATCCGGCTTCCCACCACAAAAAAGGTTGCTCCCGCGCCATACTCGCTCAGCACATCAATAATCCGGTTTGTAACCGGTGTGTAGGGCCCGTCATCAAAGGTAAATGCAATCATGGGAGTCTCCTCCGGCTCAGAGTTTTCCCCTGCAGCATTATCCGCCGGCACCTCATCCTCTATTTCGCCGCCCTGTACAGCCTCGTTCTTTATATCCTCTCCCCCTGCATCACCCTCGGGCTTTGCCGGCATCTGCTCATCAGATACAGAATTGCCTGAAGCTGCTCCGCTGCCTTCTGTATCCCCGGGCATCTCAAAATCCTCCGTGTTTTCTTCCTGCACACTGCCCGTCGGAATACCGGACACCGGCTTTCCCGTGCCCGCCTGCCTTGCCATCCCCGCGGCAGCCAGCATAACGCAAAAAGACAGCACTGCAAGGCTCCCCCAGAAAATCTGTCTTCTTTTTTCTGTTCGGAATACCGCTGTACTGTCCTTCATTTCTGTTTAACCTCTTTCCCGCAACATTTTACCTACGCTGGAAAGTGTAACGCAAAGCCCCGAAAGAATCAAGAGGTATTTTGCCTCTTGATTTCGCCTTTTTTCCACCTTTTTGCCGCAATTCTATGCCATGAACCCCCGGTTGGCTGCATTCGGATCGTAAAGGGACTCATTTAAGCTGTTCCTGCCATAGGTAAGCCCCGCATAAACCTGTTCCGTATTGCGCATGACCGGTCCGGAGGTGTCCTGCGCGCTGACCTCACGAAACGCCTCCCTTAGCTTGCCTATCATTGCATCAGTCACATCCAGAAGCTGCACTTCCCGCCGCATCCGGGCGCGAATCATGGTTTTATTGATATAAGAATACAGGCTCAGCAGCTCATAGGAAATCTCATACTGATAATCCAATGCGCCCATCAGTTCATTCAAAAATCTGCCCGCATGCTTTAGCTCATGCTCATAAGCACTGACATCCCCCTGCTCCAGCGCTTTTCTTGCCGACTCTGTATCCGCGAGGATGATGTCGTACATAATCACAATCAGCTCACTTCTCGACGCCTGCGTCACCCGAAACGTAAATTCCTGCATTTTTTCTTTTTCCATCATCGACCCTCCGCTCGTCTCAGCTCTTTGTTATGCCGCCGCATCAGCCCTGCAGCAGCGATAAAATCGTCTGAGGCCTCTCGTTCGCCTGGGCAAGCATCGAGGTGCCGGCCTGGGCGAGGACATTTTTCTGTGTAAAGGTCGTCATCTCTGCCGCCATGTCAACATCCTCAATGCGGGACAATGCCTCTGTAATGTTCTCGGAGGATACATTCAGGTTTGCAATGGCGTGGTCAAGACGGTTCTGATATGCACCAAGCTTTGCGCGCACGGAAGAGACCTGTTTGATGGCATCATCACACAGCGAGATTGCTGTCTGCGCGCCATCTGCGGTTCCGACATTTAAGATATCCACACCGAGCGTCTTGGTGTTCATCCTCGGGATGCGTACCTCCATCGTCTGTCCTTCGTTTGCGCCAATCTGAAGATCCATCGGTCCTGCCGACAGCACGGTAATCATAACCTCCGCCTCCGTGCCGGAGCCTACATCAGACTCCTGTCCGGATACGGTTGCATCGGTAAAATCTGTGCCTGCCGTGCCCGGAGATACTTCAAATTTCATTTCAAACCCGTTCAAATCACTAACCGTGACAATATTTCCGTTCGCCGACACGGTTGCCGTCTTGTTGAAGCCGTCTTCGCCAAGCTGTGCCACCGCATCCACACCGACAGCCTTGGCGCCCTCCTCGCTGATTCCGCCAAACAATGTACGCAGCTCGTCACTGTCACAGTAAAATTCTATTTTCTGGTCGGATCCGTATGCCTTTGATACGAACACCAGCTCGCCGCCGTCCTCAATGCTTTCCTGCGAATAACCTGCAATCTGATTCGGATCATCCGGATCAGCTCCCGGTGTCCCGATAAATGCCTGGATGTTCATCGTGTCGCAGGCATTGCGGATTTTCTCGTACACCTCACCCATGGTATCCGTCTCGCTGATATGTATCTCCGTGCCGTTGATATTAATCTTTCCGGATGCTCCCACTTCCTCGTCCGAGCTTCCAAGCTGCATACCTGCAAGGACTGCCTGTCTGGCATCCTGCATTACGGTAATTGTGTAATCGGTATTTGCCACCGAATCGGATACCGAAATCAGGGATACCGAATTGTTGCTGGAGTACGACTGGCAGTCCACACTGCCATCCAGCAAGGTCTTGGTGTTATACTCCGTCGTCTCCGAAATACGGTCGATTTCATGGTTCAGCTCGTTAATCTCCTGCTGGATTGCCGCGCGGTCGTCCGCTGTATTGGTGCCGTTTGCCGCCTGCACGGACAATTCTCTTGCGCGCTGAAGCATTGCCTCGACCTCCTGCAGGGCGCCCTCGGCTGTCTGGATAACCGAAATACCGTCCGAAGCATTGCGGCTCGCCTGATCGAGACCTGCAATCTGCGTCTTCATCTTCTGCGAAATCGCCATGCCTGCCGCATCATCCGCCGCACGGTTAATACGGTAGCCCGAGGAAAGCCTCTCAAGACTCTTGTCTAAGGCACTGTTGGTCTTGCCCAGCGAAGCATTCGCCTTTAATGCGGATATGTTGTGATTAATTCTCATGGATCTGCACCCTTCCTTTCCGATGTCGGCAGTAACGGCTGAGCTATCTGCTTTGTACTGCCTTTACAATAATCTTTGCTGCCAGGTACAAATCGTCCGTCCTTGTCGCTTCCGCTTCTGCATGCTCCTGCACGTCCTGTGCCGGAAATCCGTTCAACGCAGAACCGGATAACCTGGTCATTAACCCGTAATTCCACTGGGTCACCTCAAACCCCTGCTCCTTCAGAGATTCTATAACATTGCTTTCTATCTGCTTCATCTGCTCAAGCTCATCGCGGGAATCCATCGATACATAGCAGTTCAGCTTCCTGTTTTCCATGGAAAGCTCAAAGGACATATTCCTTTCCTCCCCGCGGAATGCTATCCTTGCACTTCCCTTTGCCCCGCCGGAATGCTGCACGGTAAGATTCAGCTTGACAAAACCACTCTCCGACCTCAGCGGAATTTCATAATACTCCCGCTCGGATAGAGCACCTGCCAGACGAATCATTCCACGCATGGAAAGCAGCGAAACGCTGTCCTGTCCGGTGAGCTTTGTATGCTCAAATAATTGTTCGATTGTATTATCGGCAGATTGGTTCCATTTCTCCACCATTTCTTTCATTTTTTCTCGATTTGTGATTTTCTCCGCATCAAAAGCCGGAGTTTCTGCGGAAATATCATAACGCGCGGCCAATTCCTTCAATCTCCCGTATACGCTCTGCGCGGATGTCAGCCCTTTTGCGGCGCGTATTCCTGCCGGCGTCACTTCCTGCCCGCAGGCTCGCAGGAATGCTTGTTCCGGCTCGCTCTCCGCCACCATCTGCACCAGATCGTCCACCTTTGCCTGCGCGTACTGTCCGGACTCATCCGTCAGATTTGCCTGCCGCATGCGGTCTGCAAGCTGTTCGAGCTCCAGCTCCATGACCTCATCCGCTCCCCCTGCCTGATAGATTCTCTCCGGGGTCAGCGTATCCGCCAGCTCCTCCGCCAGCTGCCGCGGATAGAGGAAGGCGCCGTTAATCTGCTCCGATATACTCTTCCCGCGCACATTCAGCTCCTCAAGTCCTCCGAACCGCTCATCAACACGAGTATCCACACTGCCCCTGCGTGCCGTGCGCACCGCAGATAACAGATTGGAAAGTGTTATCTCTCTTCCGGATGCCGCCAGAGCGCCAACCGCCGCGCCGTCAGACTTCGCCACC
>CAMALD010000158.1 GCA_945836355.1 uncultured Lachnospiraceae bacterium
CGCTGTAAATATACAAAACATCCGAAAAATCTAGGAACCGTTCGAATGCAATCTGACAGTGAAGCAGCCTCCGGCTTTCTGTAATGATTAAGTTGTGAAAAAAATGCGAAAACTCAAGGCACCCAGACCTTGTGAAAAAATCAATTCTGTGATATACTGATAGACGATGTTTTGTTTTGCGCGGATAGCAGTATGTGAGAGCGTAAAAGGGAATGAGAGGTCAGTAAATGGAGTGGAATTTTGCAGAATGGCTGAAAGCGGTCTTTTTGGGCATCGTGGAGGGAATTACCGAATGGCTGCCAATCAGCAGTACAGGACATATGATATTGGTGGATGAGTTTATCCACATGAACATAACCGAAGAGTTTAAAGCGCTGCTGCTGGTGGTGATTCAGCTCGGAGCTATTTTAGCGGTGATTGTGCTGTATTTTAAACAGCTCTGGCCGTTTTCGGCAAAAGAGAAGTATTTCATCAGCAGGGACAAATTTTCCATGTGGTTTAAAATTCTGACAGCCTGTATACCGGCAGGTGTCATAGGGCTTCTTTTCGACGACGCCATTGACGAATTGCTGCTGAAACCGGTAGTTGTGGCGTTTACACTGGTGATTTACGGCGTCATCTTTATCGTGATTGAGAAGTCGGGCATTGCGCAGAAAAACCGTGTCAACGAAATTGCGGAGCTGACCTACCGGGATGCACTTCTGATCGGTGTGTTTCAGATGCTGGCACTGGTGCCGGGCACTTCCCGGTCGGGGGCGACGATTATAGGCGGCATGCTCCTCGGATGTGCACGTCCGGTGGCGGCGGAGTTTACGTTTTATCTGGCGGTGCCGGTTATGGCAGGTGCCAGCCTGATCAAAACGCTCAAATACGGAATGGATAACGGCTTTGCCTTGAGCGGAAATGAGACTCTGATTCTGGTGACGGGAATGATTGTAGCGTTTCTGGTATCCATCGTTGTCATCCGTTTTCTTATGAGATATATACGAAAGCACAATTTTATTGCTTTTGGCTGGTACAGAATTATTCTCGGAATGATTATGCTGGGATATTTTGTTCTTGTATAGAATCAGGGGGGCACAAAGGGGCAATTGAAACCCTGATCTGTATAGGAAACTGCGTTTCCTGTACGGTCAATCCATATGGGGATAAACACATAAAGCGAAAAGCAGTTGAGATATTTGGAAAGGGAGTTTAGTATTTCATGGCAGCTTCGAAAACAACATCGACGAAACCGGGGAAAGGCACCTCAAACAAAAAAAGTACCGCAGCCTCGTCAAAAAATATAAAGAGCACAAATAGCAGAAATGTCAGGGAAACCGCGGCAAAAGGCGCTAAGAGGACAGAAAAACCAGATACCGAAAAAAGAGTGCGGCCGGAGCGGCAGGGGGAGCGTCTGTCCGATTCGATGCGCGAGGAGATTATTCTTGCCGTCACACTGTTAGTTTCCATCCTGCTGTTTTTAAGCTATATCGACCTTTGCGGCACGGTCGGCGACGGGCTGAATTATGTCGTGTTTGGCATGATGGGCATTTTCGGCTATCTGTTTCCGTTTCTTTTGTTTCTCGGAGTGGCATTTGGACTCGCAAACCGCAACAATCGTGTCGCTACCAGAAAAATTATCAGTGCGGTGGCGTTTTTTATCTGTGTCGCAGGACTGTTTGAGCTTGCAAGCGGCTTTGACCCGGAGAACGGGTGGACCGATTATTTTGTTATGTCCGCAGAAGCAAAAAACGGCGGGGGAATCCTTGGCGGTGCGCCGGTCAAATTACTGTGTCCGCTGTTTGATACGGTTGCGACTACCGTCATTTTAATTATCGGTATGGTAATCTGCCTGATGCTTCTGACCGGAAAGGAGCTGTTTGCGTACTTGAGAAAGCTTTCGGGAGAGGCGATTGAGGAGCATAAATTATCTGTGCAGGAGCGCGAGCAAAGAAGAATGGAGCGCGAGCTGGAGGCTTACGAGGAGGGAGAAGAATACCGCGAAAGACGTGCACGGATTGTGACCTTCCGTAAAAACAACACGGAGGACGGCGGTATGTCCGGCGGGAATGAGCAGGAGGATAAGCAGGAGGAATCGATTCGTTTTGTAGATGCGTTGAAGGCGAGAGGAAGAAAAGAGAGCGGAACAGTGGAAAGCAAGGCCATTCAGGACGGTACTATAAACGTAGAATACAAGAATCCGCTTCGGGATACTGTGGTCGAAATGAAAGAAATTGCTCCGTCTCTCACAGAAATAAACACAAATCCTCTGGATAATATTCCTATTTCGGGGCAATATCAAAAGGAGGGTTCTTTTTACGAGGAAGAGCTTACACGCAAGTTTGGTTCGAAGAATGTCGGGAATGCACCGGAGGAAAATGTATCGGTGCAGCAGGAGAATACGGACGGACAGCGTGAAAATATGCCGGTGCAGCAGGAGAATACGGACGGACAGCGTGAAAATATGCCGGTGCAGCCGGAGAACACGATGGAGCGGCTTGAAAACGTATCCGTTATGCCGGAGAGTCCGATGGCTGTGAGCGAGTGTGCCGTCCTGACAAGGGATAGTGCGCCGGCATCTGAGAACATGGCGCCGGCACTAAAGGAGAGCACACCGGAAAGGCAGTCTGTGCGTGAGTCACAAAGGCAGCGTGAAGACCATGCGGACGGGGTGGATATTGCCGCACAGATTGAGCAGACGCCGATAGAAAAGAAATATGAATTTCCGCCTTTGGAGCTATTGGCAAAGCCGAAGCCGGGCAAAGGAGCTAACGAGCGGGAGTTAAAGGAAACGGCCATGAAGCTGCAAAGAACGCTTGAAAGCTTCGGAGTAAGAGTGTCGGTCACCAATATCAGCTGCGGACCGGCGGTTACACAGTATGAGCTGCAGCCGGAGCAGGGGGTGAAGGTCAGCCAGATTACCAAACTTTCAGATGATATCAAGCTGAATCTTGCAGCTGCGGATATCCGTATCGAGGCTCCGATTCCGGGAAAAGCCGCCGTCGGTATTGAGGTTCCGAATAAAGAAAACTCAGCAGTTATGCTGCGTGAGCTCTTGGAGAGCGATGAGTTTAAAAAGCACAAATCAAAGCTTGCCTTTGCAGTGGGAAAGAACATCAGCGGACAGATTGTGGTGTCGGACATTGCCAAAATGCCGCATATGCTGATTGCAGGTGCAACCGGTTCCGGTAAGTCGGTCTGCATCAACACGATTATCATGAGTATTCTGTATAAGGCTGACCCGAAGGATGTCCGACTGATTATGGTGGACCCGAAGGTGGTGGAGCTTAGTGTATACAATGGAATTCCGCATCTGCTGATTCCGGTTGTGACCGATCCGAAGAAGGCGAGCGCCGCACTGAACTGGGCAGTTATGGAAATGACGGACCGCTACAAGAAATTTGCGGATCTCGGAGTGCGCGATCTGTCCGGATATAATGAGAAGGTGGGAGCAATGGAGACGCCGAATCCGGCATATCCGCGGCTGCCTCAGATTGTTATCATCGTGGACGAGCTTGCGGATCTGATGATGGTCGCCTCGGCAAACGAGGTGGAGGATGCCATATGCCGTCTGGCTCAGATGGCGCGTGCCGCAGGCCTGCATCTGATTATTGCGACCCAGAGACCGTCCGTAAATGTAATTACCGGTGTCATCAAGGCCAATGTACCGTCCCGTGTCGCGTTTGCGGTGACCTCTGCGGTGGATTCGAGAACCATTCTGGATGGTGTCGGTGCTGAGCGGCTTCTAGGAAAGGGCGATATGCTATTCTTCCCATCGGGGCTTCCGAAGCCGGTACGAATTCAGGGGGCCTTTGTTTCTGACTCCGAGGTCAGCGCAGTAGTTGACTTCATCAAAGAGCAGAACCGGGGAGCCGAAACCTACAACGAGGAAGTGCATCAGAAAATCATGACAGCTTCCACTGTGGAAAATGCCGGAGGAGGTGCTGCATCAAACGGCAGGGATGATTATTTTATTGAGGCAGGCAGGGTAATTATTGAGAGACAAAAGGCTTCCATCGGAATGCTTCAGAGAGAGTACAGCATCGGCTTTAACCGTGCGGCAAGAATTATGGACCAGCTGACCGCTGCGGGTGTGGTTGGACCGGAGGAAGGAACCAAGCCGCGCAAAATTCTGATGTCGATGGAAGAGTTTGAGAGTAATGTTGTGGGATAGTGCGCTTTCCGCTTATCGTGTAATTCGAGAGTGACGCATGAATACAGCGATAACAATTGTTGATACAATCAGTATAGAAGCAGGGAAATGAATGGGATTGAATACAAACAAGCATAACAGACGGGATACAGTGAAAAGAGTTTGGGCGCTGCTGCGTTTCGAACTGCTTTGTAAGGCGGCATTTTTGATGGTTCTGTATCCGGTATGCCGTCTTTCCTTCCGGTT
>CAMALD010000159.1 GCA_945836355.1 uncultured Lachnospiraceae bacterium
GGCACGGTGCTGGTCACCGAGTCCACAATGTAGTACTGTGACAGCAATTCGTTAGTATTGGATAATTTCTCCGCCGAATAATGGTTCTCGATCAACAATTTGGAGCTTACCGCCCCGGTCAGCGCATCCTTTACATCCACCAGAGGTTCCCGTTCCACCGGTGTTTCCGGCTCCGCCACATCCGGAAATTTTGCGATGTTTCCCGATACATAGCTTACCGGCAGATATTCCTCAAACACATCATGCTCCCCCGGCAGCTCTTGAGTGGACGATGCTTCTATTTCAATCATCTGCTCTGCCTCATACGGCTTCTCCGATTCCCCATTCTCCGGGAAGAAAATAGAGCCCTGTATGCCTTCCCCGTTCTTCTCCTCCCTCGTTTCCTTTTCTTCCCCTTCCGGCAGCGTTACCTTCAACAGCCGTTCTTGGCTGCGTGCATTCTCTGTCATCTGACGGAACAAGCCCTTATCCGCCTCCCCATACACCACATAGGACAGCACGGCCTTGTCCGAGAGCAAAAGGTTCCTTCCTACCTGCTCCCGCAGTCCCGCGCCCATTCGCATGCCTGCAGCCCATATTTTGCCGCCGCTGCCGGTGAGTCCAAGTAACATCATGCAGAGCACCAGAGCCATCAACCCGATGAGGATTTTGTCAGCGTGTACCTCTGTGTGCCTCCCTTTGAGATATCGTTTGATTCGTCGAATCGCCTTCACCTTCCTCGCCCCCCAACAATCCAAAAAAGCAATGATTGATTGCGTTTGCTAACACTGTCCCCATAGCGCGGATTTCCTCGTCGATGGATTTCGGCGTGACAAACATGGTATTCACCGACCGCAGACTTTCCACATTTGCCAGAAACAGCCTGATTTCCTCATCGTGATAGCCCTGCCCCTTCAGTAGATGCTCCATGGAATCCATCACAATGGTGACCGCATCCACCACGGTCGGCACCCCAATCGCTACGACCGGACAACCAAGGCTCTCCCGATTGATTGCCTTTCGGTTATTTCCGATGCCCGCCCCCGGGCAGATTCCGCTATCCGTCAGCTGCACTGTTGTATTAAGCCGCTCCACACTTCTTGCGGCCAGTGCATCTATGACCAGCACCAGCTCCGGCTTTATTCTCTGCACAATGCCTTTCAAAAATTCCAACGCCTCCATGCCGGTCTGTGCCATCACTCCCGGCGCCACGGCACTTAATTCCACTTCCTCAAGAGAAGGGTCGTGCAGCTGCTTTTGCAAAAATCCACCCCCGTACTCAATCACCAGATGCCTTGTGACAAAAAGCTGGTCCGTCACCTGCGGTCCCAGCGAATCCGGTGTGACCTCGCGGTTGCCAAGACCCGCCACCAGCACTCGTCCCACCTTTTTCCCTGCCAGAAGCTGTCTTAACGAACCTGCAATTTCCCTGCTGACTATATCCCTCTCTTCTCCGCTTCCCGTCAAAAGCTCCGCCGCCTCTATCGTAATGTAGGTACCGATTGGTTTCTTCATCACCTCCGCGCCGTGTTCGTCCCTGATTACCACCGTTGAAATGCGTATTTTGTCATCCGCCTTGAAGCTCTCATCCAATACGACACCGCGCACCTCTACATTATCCTGCGTAAAGCGCTCCTTCATCTCCAGTGCCAGATCCGTTCTGACCTCATGCGCCTGTGCAGGATTCTGCTCTTTTTCTTCTATCATATTCTTTTTCGCTCCTTTCTATACCTTTCATTATTTCCTTTCGCAATATGTCTCAATCGCAGAAAAATATGTAATTTTTCTCTTGACATCCGACATTTTTTCGTCTATTATGTAGTAGTATGTTTTGCGGAGAACGTCCGTGTCCGGATTTCCGTAAGACTTTCATGCGAAAAATATCGTTGGAGGTGAACGAATTGGCTAATATTAAGTCCGCTAAGAAGAGAATTCTGGTAATCCAGACCAAGACATTAAGAAATAAGATGGTTAAGTCTAAGATTAAGACTCTGGTAAAGAAGGTTGAGGCTGCTATCGCTGCCGGCGATAAGACCGCTGCTGCTTCGGCTCTGAAGAATGCAGTTGTTGCTATCGATAAGGCTGCTGCTAAGGGCATTTTCCATAAAAATACCGCAGCAAGAAAGGTTTCCAGACTTTCCAAGGCTGTCAACAAGATTGCCTAAGCATAGACAAAAAAAAGGATTGCGACTAACCCATCGCAATCCTTTTTTTGCACAAAAAACTCATTTTCCGATGCTGCCCCGCGGGGCACCGAGCCATCCTTAGATGGCTCTGGTCGCAGTCTTAAGCCAGGCTGCCTCCTCGTCTGTAAGATATGGCGAAATCACCTCGTATACCTTTGCGTGATATTCATTGAGCAATGCTCTCTCCCGTTCACTCATCGCCTCCGGAATGACTGCCTCCAAATCAATCGGTACCATGGTCAGCGTCTCGAATTTCATGAACTGACCGTAGTCCGTCTTTTCTGCCTTGCGGCATACGATCAGATTCTCGGTACGGATTCCGAATTTCCCTGCAAAATACAAGCCCGGCTCATTCGAAATGATCATGCCCTCTTCCAGCTTTGTGCTCACGACTCTTCTCGGGTCGCCTGCCTTCCAGTGAAAGCTCACCGGTCCCTCGTGCACATTCAGGAAATATCCGACACCGTGCCCGGTACCGTGATTATAATCCAGACCTTCCTCCCACATCGGGAAACGGGCAAGATAATCCAGATTCAAGCCGCAGACGCCCTCTTTAAATTTCGCGGCGCCAAGATTTAAATTGCCTCTCAATACCAGCGTAAAGGCTTTCTTTTCTTCCTCCGTCACCGGTCCAAGCACGACCGTGCGGGTGATATCCGTCGTACCCTCAAGATACTGTCCGCCGGTATCCATCAGCACCATGCTGCGCGGCTGCAGGGCTGCGCTGGATTCTTTGGTCGCAGAATAATGAATGATTGCACCATGCTCCGCGTAACCGATAATCGGAGTGAAGCTCGGCCCCATGTAATTCTCCTGCTGCCGATGCAATTCCTCCAATTTATCCTCGACCGTCAGCTCTGTAATCTCCCGCTTTCCCACATTCTGCTTCAGCCAGTATATCAGCTTTGTCATCACCACGCCGTCCTTGATATGTGCCTTGCGCTCATTCTCCACCTCGGTTGCATTCTTGACGCACTTTGGCATTGCGGTCAGGTTTGCTCCGGTAATCAGCTGTACTCCCGGCCTGCAGTTTTTCATAATGGCATAGTTCGTCTTGCTCTCGTCCACATACAGGGAGCTTCCTTCCGGCAGCTGCTTTACATAGTCATACACCTCGTTATACGGCATCAACTCTACTCCGTCTGCCGCCAGGGCTGCTTTCACCTTCTCCGGCAGCACCTTTTCATTGATAAAGAGGATAACCTTGTCTGCCGTAAGTGCCAGATAAGATAACACGACCGGATTGCACTCCACATCACCGCCGCGGATATTCAGCAGCCATGCAATGTCATCCAGAGAGGACAGGACAAAGCAATCCGCTTTCTTTTCACTCATCTTCTCACGAATCAAAGCAAGCTTGTCTGCGCGGGATTTTCCTGTATAACACTCATCCAGCAGCATAACAGGCTCTGCGGATAATGCCGGGCGATCCGTCCAGATTTCACCTGCCAGATCCTTCTCATAGCAAAAAGTGATATTCTTTGCCTTTAGCTTGTCCGCCAGATCCTCAGCCATCCTGTAGTTGACCGCGCGGCCGTCAAATCCGAGCCTTCCGTCCTGCGGCAGCTTCTCTGCCAAAAAGTCACTCAGCGCCGGCACACCTTCCTCGCCGCTCTTAAACAGCGTAATCGTACTGCCCTCAAGCTGCTGCTCCGCCTGCAAGAAGTATCTTCCATCCGTCCAGAGTCCCGCCATGTCCTTCATTACCAAAAGGCTGCCAGCCGAGCCGGTAAAGCCGGACATAAATCTGCGGCATTTAAAATACTCTCCCACATACTCCGAGCCATGAAAATCCTCGGTCAAAATCAGATATGCGTCCAAGCCTTCCCGTTCCATAAGCGAACGCAATTGCTTTAATCTCTCCTGAATCATATTATCCCTCCTGCTTTATTTCATACGATATTCAAAACACTCATATATCAGCTCGCTGCCCTCTGCAATCTCCTCCGGCAGCAGCGCACGCGCAACCAGCTTTAAATCGTCCGTTTCCTGATCGATACGCTGCAGATTGGCATAATCCCCGTCAATCGAAACCACTCTGTACTCGTAAGTATCCATATTGCCTCCTCTATTGCTTCTGCTTACTCTGTTTCAGATTATATCATTCTGACTTTCAGGTTACAAGTGCTTTTCAACTTGAGTTTTCGCATTTTTGCACCGACTGCCTTTGCTGCGTGTCGGAGGATTGTT
>CAMALD010000160.1 GCA_945836355.1 uncultured Lachnospiraceae bacterium
TGACGCATTTTCTGACAAGTGACGCGCCGGTCGCAATGCGTCATCCATGACGCTGTTCCCTGATTTGGATTCGCATAGGAAACGAGATTTCCTATGCGAATCCCTCGGGGGGCTGTGCACGTTTTTGCAATGGAACATTGTCGCTGACGCGACGCAAATGCGGCACATGAGTTTTGCATGCAAAACTCTTTATCACCGGGACAAATCACGCTGAAAGTATACAAAACATCCGAAAAATCTAAGAACCGTTCGAATATAATCCGGCACTGAACAATCCTCCGACACGCAGCAAAGGCAGTCGGTGCAAAAATACGAAAACTCAAGTTATTCCGATGCTTGAAAAGAAGATAAACGGATGGTAGAATAACAAGAGCAGAATGATGACGGAATCGAGGAGAAATGCGGATGAAGAAAGGAATCATAACCGGTATACTGGCACATGTGGATGCCGGCAAGACAACTTTATCGGAGGGAATATTATTTCATACAGGCAGTATTCGCAGGCTCGGAAGGGTTGACCACCGGGATGCATTTCTCGATACGCATGCACAGGAGAGGGCGAGGGGAATCACCATATTCACAAAGGAAGCCAGATTTTCATGGAAAGGGCTTGAGGTTACTCTTGTTGATACACCGGGGCATGTGGATTTTTCTGCCGAGATGGAGAGAGCGCTTCAGGTGATGGATTATGCAGTGCTGGTCATCAGTGGCACGGATGGTGTACAAAGCCATACGGAGACGCTCTGGAGATTGCTCGCACGATATGAAATTCCTGTGTTTGTATTTGTAAATAAAATGGATTTAAGCGGTGCTGACCGTGCCACGCGCATGATTAATCTGCATACAAGGCTCTCGGAGAATTGTGTGGATTTTAGCAGTGGCAATGCCCAAGGGCTGGCAGATGAGCTTGCGGTGTGCTCTGAGAGCTTGTTATCTAGTTATCTGGACAATGGAGAGCTTGCGGAGCGTGAGATTGCCCAAGCAATAAAAAAGAGACAGGTATTTCCGGTGTATTTCGGTTCTGCGTTGAAATTGCAGGGTGTGGACGAGCTGCTTGACGGGCTGGCTCTGTATTGCGAGCCACGCGAGTATCCTGCCGGGTTTGGTGCAAAGGTCTACAAAATCAGCAGGGATGAGCAGGGGAAGAGGCTTACCTGGATGAAGCTGACCGGCGGAAGCCTGTCGGTGCGCGAGCAGATTGCATATGGAGGCTTGCAGGAAAAAATCGATCAGATTCGCTTATATAACGGAGAAAAATATCAAACGGTGGACCGGGCAGAGGCCGGTTTGGTCTGCGCCGTTACCGGGCTCAGTGAAACCAGACCGGGACAGGGTCTGGGGTGTGAGGAGCCCAATGAACAGCCGGTGCTCGCACCGGTAATGACATACCGGCTTCTGACGGCGCCGGGGCAGGATGCTGTCGTTTTGTTAAAGCAGCTGCGGCTGCTTGAGGAGGAAGACCCTCTTCTGCATATTCGCTGGAACCAGACACTTCAGGAGATTCATGTGCAGCTAATGGGGGAGGTGCAGATTGAGGTGCTCACGGAGCGGATACGCAGCCGCTTCGGAGCCGAGGTGAAGTTTGATGCAGGAAGCATTTTGTATCGCGAGACGATTGCAAGGCCGGTCGAGGGGATGGGACATTACGAGCCCCTGCGCCATTATGCGGAAGTGCATCTACTGCTGGAACCGGGGGAGAGGGGCAGCGGCATTGTGATTGATACTGCCTGCAGCGAGGATGAGCTGGACCGTAACTGGCAGCGGCTGATTGTGACACATCTGGAGGAGAAGGAGCATCTGGGCGTGCTTACGGGTTCGCCGCTCACGGATGTGAAAATTACACTGGTGGCCGGACGCGCGCATATCAAGCATACCGAGGGCGGAGATTTCCGGCAGGCGACCTATCGTGCGGTGCGGCACGGACTGATGCGCACGGAAAGTGTGCTGCTGGAGCCGTATTATGCGTTTCGGATGGAATTGCCACACGATGCACTCGGGCGTGCGATGGCGGACCTGGAGCGAATGAGCGGCAAATTTTCGTTAGCCGACCCGGACGGGGAAATGGCGGTGCTTTCCGGAACGGTGCCGGTGGCGGAAATGCAGGGATATGCCGCCCAGCTTGCCTCCTACACCAGAGGACTCGGCAGGCTGGTCTGCACCATGCACGGGTATGAGGTATGCCACAATGCGGAGCAGGTCATTGCCCGGATGGGATACCGGGCGGAGGCGGACTTGGAAAATACAGCTGATTCGGTGTTCTGTGCGCATGGGGCGGGATTTTTGGTGTCGTGGGAGCAGGCGGCAGATTATATGCATCTGGAAGCTCTGCCAATCACGCAGAAGAAATTAGGCATGATGGCTGAAAACGAAGCCCTTGAGACGGAGGCGGCGCAGAGAACAAAACAAAAAACAGAGCAGAAAACAGAATCAAAAACAGAGCAAAAAACAGCAGGGAAGCTTGGGGCTTCTTATGCTGCGGACAAGGAGCTGGAAGAAATATTTACTCGCACCTTCGGTGAAATCAAGCGCCGTGTTCCGACCGGAGCGAACAGTCTGGGAGAGGAAAAGGCGAGGAAGACGCAGGAGGCCGGGATGCAGGCTGCCGCGATGCAGAGTGTTCCGACGGATACGGAGAAGGACAGAACAAAAGAGGAGAGAAGTATCAAAACGGAGAGAAGTACCAAGGCGGAGAGTGCATCCGGTGAACATTTGACGGAATATCTGCTGGTGGACGGTTATAATGTAATATTTGCATGGGACGAGCTGGCAGCACTCGCAAAAGAGAATCTGGAGTCGGCCAGACTCAAGCTGATGGATATTTTGTGTAATTATCAGGGGTATACACAGTACCGCCTGATTCTGGTGTTTGATGCGTACCGTGTCAAGGGAAATCCGGGGGAGGTACAGCAATACCACAACATTCATGTTGTATACACAAAGGAAGCGGAAACGGCAGATATGTATATCGAGAAGGTTTCCCATGAGTTGGGGCGCAGGTACCGTGTGACGGTGGCAACCTCGGACGCTCTGGAGCAGCTGATTGTCATCGGACAGGGCGCTGTAAGGATTTCGTCCCGGGAATTGAAACTGGAAGTGGAGCGGATTACGAAACAGAAGCTGCAGGAATATCTGGAACGTCAGCCGAAGATGAGAAACTATGCCATCAAGGATGCGCTGAAATAACCTTTTTCTTGCCAAAATGAGTATAAAGTGATATACTGTATTAGCTTGTTGGCTGAAACAAAAGGTATTCCGTATGCCGGTCTGCCTGCAGGTGAGAGATTTATTAACGAAGTAAAATCGAAGGAGAGAGTAATACGATGAAGGACAAACAAAAAGGGATACTTGCCCTGCTGCTTACCGTTGTCGTAATCGCAGCTACTGCATTTGTGTCAATCTGCGGTATCGGCAAGGACAAGCTCGGAAGCATGTCGGATGTAAAACTGGGACTGGATTTGAAGGGTGGTGTCAGCATCACTTATGAGGCGGTGAAGGAGAATCCGACTGCCGAAGAGATGGAGGATACCTTTTATAAGATGCAGCTGCGTGCACAGGAATTTAACAGTGAAGCGGCAGTATACATGGAGGGCGATACCCGCATTAATGTGGATATACCGGATGTAACCGATGCAAACGAAGTGCTCGAAAAGCTTGGGGAAGCAGGCTCTATTTATTTTATATATGGTCAGTCTGCGGAGGGCGAAGCAAATATTGTATATGATTCGGAAAAGAAGAGCTATGTTTTGACCCGGTCGATTGACGAAATCATCGCAGCAGGTGATGTTGTGATTGACGGTTCGTGCATCGCAGGGGCGGAGCCGGTCATCGGTCAGACCAATCTCGGCGCAAACGATTACCAGGTAAAGCTTTCGCTCAACTCTTCCGGTACCGGTAAATTTGCCGACGCCACTGCATATGCCTACAGCTATTATAATGCGGCAAATGTGAACATTCGCAATGTTATTGCAATTGTATATGACGGCGAGGTGTACAGCGCACCGATGGTATCCGCACATATTTCGGACGGAACTGCGATTATTAACGGTCAGGAGGACTTCAATGAGTCCAAACAGCTGGCAAGCATTATTCGAATCGGTGCCCTTCCGCTGGAGCTGAAGGAAATCCGTTCTACAGTTGTAGGTGCAAAGCTCGGCTCGGAAGCGATTGATACTTCCCTTCTGGCAGGTGTAATCGGATTGATTATCATCATTCTTTTCATGATTGTGGTATACCGCATTCCGGGTGTCGCTGCCAGCCTTGCACTTGGTCTGTATGTCACCGTGATGATTATCTGTCTGAATTTGTTTAATGTGACACTTACCCTGTATGGTATTGCAGGTATTATTC
>CAMALD010000161.1 GCA_945836355.1 uncultured Lachnospiraceae bacterium
GATTTTCGCGCAGTAAAGCAATCGTGTTCATCACAAAGCCCGGATTGCAGAAGCCGCACTGCTCTGCGCCCTGATCTGCGATAAAACCGACAAATTCCTCCGCCTCTGCCTGAAGTCCCTCCAATGTCTGAACCCTTCTTCCTGCTGCCCGCGCTGTCAGCACACTGCACGAAAGCACCGGCACATCGTCCAGCAATACGGTGCACAGACCGCAGTTTGCCGTCTCACAGCCACGCTTCACCGAATAGCAGCCCTGACTGCGCACAAAATCAATCAACAGCATGTCTGCATCAATCGAGGCCCGTATGTCTTTCCCGTTCAAATTCAATGTTATCTCCATCAATCAGACCTCCCCGCACTGCCCGCCGTCAGACACATCCGCGCCCTTCATCTGCAGCAGCGCCCTCCTTATCAGCACTTCGCACACTTTCCGGCGGTATCCGCTGCTTGCGCGAAGATTGCTGTCAAAATACACCTGCGAAACAATTTTCCCTGCAAATATCTTTGCCGTTTCCACGGTAATATCCTCCGGCCCGAAGGCTCTCATATCCGCACGGTACCGCCTTGCTTTGGCAGGTCTTGCGCCCACCACGGCATAAGCACCCCTGCTGTCAAATCCAACTGCGCATGCGAGCACCGGAAAATCGGTCGACGTATTGCGCTGCGACAGATACACCAGCCTATCTGCCGTCTTCGGCACAATCACCTGCACCAAAATGTCCCTGGTACGGCGCGGCATCCCTGCAAATTCCTCAAGCTCCATCACACCCGCATGAAACAGCTCCACCTTCGCATTCATCGCCATCATTACGGTCAGCACGTCTGAGAAGCCAAACCGCCCGTACAGGCTTCCGCCCACCGTAGCCGTATTCCGAAACTGCACGCCGACAATATGCTTTAAGGCCTCAGCCAGAGCACCTCCGGTCATTTTGTTAAGCCCCTCGTGTTTTTCCAGGGTTCTTAAAGAAACCATAGCGCCAATCCGGTACTCCTCGTCATTTTCCTCGATTTTATCCAGACTAAGCCCGCACAGATCAATTGCGGTATCCACACTCATATTCTGCATTTTCAGCCAGAGCATCCCCCCGAGCACCACATTTCTCTTTTTCTGTGCAAGCTCATACGCCTCCTGCAGGGTCTTTGGTCTTACATACTGATTGATAGTCATCATAACATCTTCTCCTTCGGAAATAGCACATCGTTATCTTCTCATCCTGTTCTGCCCTTACTTCCTGAATCATGATTTCCGGATACAAAATGCGCAGCGCAGCCTGAATTTCCTCCCTGCCGGAGCTGTGCAGATTGAGCTCTGCCGCAGCTGTCCCCTGCGCAAGCACCAGAATACGGTCACACCAGCGCAGCGCAGTCTGCGGATTATGCAGCACCATCAGCGCGGTCTTTCCGGTATTATCAGTCAGCTCCTTCATTCCGGTAAACAGCAGGTGCGAATTGTACACATCCAGTGACGCATCCGGCTCATCCAGCAATATGACCGGCGTTTCCTGCATCAGCGTCCTCGCAAAGAATACCAACTGGCACTGACCTTCGCTCAAAATACCCATATCCTCGTCCAACAGCGCCTCAATCTGCAGCAGCCTGGCGTACCCTTCCACCTTCCGTTTGTTTCTTCGGCCGAGATAATCCAGAAAACCGGTGTGGGCATACGCCCCCATCTCAATGACCTCACGCACACGCATACCGGAAAGCGGCACCGCGCTGCGCGAAAGCAATGCAAGCTGCCCTGCCCGTTCCCTCACGGACATTTTGGCAAGATTTTTACTCCCTGCCGTCATGCTTCCCTGAAAAACCCGTGCGCCCCCGGTCAGTCCGCGGAAAAGTGTTGTTTTTCCGCAGCCGTTGCGCCCCAGAATGCCGATGATTTCACCGGATTTCGCCTCAAAATTAATGTCATGGAGAATCGGTCTGCCATACCCGACGGAAAGGTCCCTGACACAAATAGTTACCTGCTCTCCCGGCTTATTTTCCGTCACTGCCAGTCACCTCCCCTGCGCGGTGCGCGGCGGCACAGAAGCACCGCCAGCACCGGTACCGCCAGCACGACCGTCATCACGCTCAGCGGCAGCTCCGCTGTGCCGATGCTTCTGGCAAGAATATCGGCAATCACCGTCACACTGCCTCCGCACAGCGCCCCGGTCAGCAAAAACCCCCGCCCTCTTTTTCTCAATAAAAAGTACGCGATATGCGGTGCTGTCAACCCTACAAACGCAATCACTCCGGTAAGAGAAACCATGGAGGCAATCATCAGGGTTGTAAGTCCCAGCAAGAGCAGACGCCACTTTTTCGGATTCAGCCCCATCGTGCGCGCCTGCTCCTCATCCGCCGACAGCATATATACCTGGCGCGCCATCGCCAGCAAAAGCACCAGCGGCACAAGAATGAACCAAAGATTCGGAAACAGCTTCGACCATGTGATACCCGCCAGACTTCCCATCGTCCAAAACTCCACTGCGGCAAGTTCCCGCTCCGGGTCCGCCAGTGTTTTTAAAATCATCAGCCCCGCCTCCGCCAGTGCGGAAACAATGATACCCGCCAGAATATAGCTGCCCGCATGTCCCTCACCGGACATTTTCACCAGGGCAAGCACAAAAACCAGCGTCAGCACTCCCATAAAAAAGGCTCCGTTCATGATTTCCAACGTGCTCCCCGCACCGAGAACAATCGCCGCTGCCGCTCCAAATGACGCGCCGGACGCTACACCGGTCAAATCCGGCGATGCCAGAGGATTTCGAAAGACGGTCTGATACACTGCGCCGGACAGCCCCAGCGCCATGCCTGCTGCCAGCGCCATGCATGTCCTTGCAAAACGCAAATTCCAAAATACCCGGTACGCCAGACTGTCTGCCGCAAGCCTTCCTGTCAGTACCCTCCGGATATCCTCATTTGCCAGCGGAAAGCTTCCGATACACAAAGAGGCACCCGACAGAAACAGTGTCAAAAGAATCAAAATCACAATGACTGTTCTTTCCCGTTTCCTCATCATGTGCCTCCCTCAAACCGGCGCTGCATTAACGGGTAATCAGCGCAGAATCTATTTCGAATCCGTAAAATGTCCTGTAAAACTCCGTCACATCCTTTATCAGCTGCTCCTGCCCGTACAGGTCCGGATGCAGCACACTTGCAGTCCACAGAATTCCGAGAATCCCTGCCGGAATCGGCGAATCCCACTCCTCTATCTCCTGTGGCATCATGTAGATCTTCTGATTCTTCACCGCATCCACCGACGCCAGCTCTGCATCATTCATCACATCATCAGCGGTGTATGCCGCTCCGCACGGAATAATAATAATCTCCGGGTTCATGGCAAGGATGGTTTCATAGGAGACCTCCACCCAGTAATCGCCCTCTATGCCCTGACGGACCGCCGCATTCTCTCCGCCTGCCGCGGCAATCATATCGGACTGATACATCGCCGCAGGTGCCGTGTTTCGATATGAGGAATTTCCTGCGATATAAACCAGCGGTTTATCTGCACCCTCTGTCAGCCTGCGAATCTGCTCCTGCTTGTCCTTGTAATATGCCGCAAGCTGCTGTGCTTTCTCCTCTGCGCCGCACGCCTTACCTATAAGAGCAAGCATCTCCAGAAGCTGCTCACCGGACTCCGGATTCACCACTATTGTCTGAATCCCAAGCTCTGCATAAGTATCCGCATACGCCATCAATTTTTTCGGAAGAATCACTAAATCCGGCTGTAATGCGGCTACCGCCTCCACATCCATCTCCTTCATGGTGCCGACCGCTGTCTTTTCCAGCAGCTCCGGCGCTGCCATCCGGTAAATCGGGCGGGTATCTGCTTTCTTCTCAAGCCCTGCCACACGGTCTGCAAGTCCGAGTGCCAGCATCGCATAAGTCGAAATGTAATATCCGCTCACCACCGTTTTCGCAGGCCCCTCCAAAAGAACCTGCCGCCCCGCCTGGTCGGTCAGATAGATTTCCTTTGAAACGCTTTCAGTACCGTTATCGTGTCCCGTATTTTCCTGCTCGATTTTTTCCTGCGCCTTTGAGCATCCCACAGCAGAAAATGCAAGCATTCCCGCCATTCCCAGCGCCATCCATTTTTTCCATCTCAGCTTCATTTTTCACACATCCTTATCGCTTTTGCCGCCATTATACCACGGCAGGGCAGAAAACTCAACTGTTGCACTTTTCATCTGGAACTATTGAATAATTACTTTCTATCCATGTTTTCCAATTGCCTGCGCTGATCTCTTTTCTGATAAACTACCGCTGTCACATGCACTTTTTGTACCTTTTTCTCAATCCAGAAATATACATAAAAGTTTTCCACAACAAGCTGATGAATCCCCT
>CAMALD010000162.1 GCA_945836355.1 uncultured Lachnospiraceae bacterium
TCATTCATCGGGATCCGACGAAACCGCGTACCATCGAGATTGTGGACGATACCTGTCTGGATGACAATATGGAGGAGCTCGCAGCGAAGGTGGATGTTATCTTTACCGCGACGCCGCAGGGCTTGTGCGCATCCCTCGTGAATGAGGAGATTCTTTCGAAGGTCAAGATTATTGACTTATCAGCTGATTTCCGCATCAAGGATGTCGCGGTGTATGAACAGTGGTACGGGATTAAGCATGCCAGCCCGCAATACATTGATGAGGCTGTTTACGGACTCTGTGAGATTAACCGTGAGCAGATCAGAAAGACGAGATTGCTGGCAAATCCGGGATGTTATACAACCTGCTCCATTCTGACGATTTATCCTCTGGTAAAGGAAGGGCTGATTGATCCGGACACCATCATCATCGATGCGAAATCGGGTACCTCCGGAGCGGGGCGCTCCGCAAAGGTTCCGAATCTGTACTGTGAAGTAAACGAAAACATCAAGGCATACGGCGTGGCAAGCCACAGACATACGCCTGAGATCGAAGAGCAGCTCGGCTATGCGGCAGGCAGACCGCTGGTATTGAATTTTACGCCGCATCTGGTGCCGATGAACCGGGGAATTCTGGTGACGGCTTATGCATCGCTTGCAGAGGACGCGGATGCAGGCCGGATTCGTGCGGCATATGAAAAGTATTATAAGGCGGAGAAATTTGTCCGCGTGCTGGATGAGGGCGTCTGCCCGGAGACCCGCTGGGTGGAGGGCAGCAATTATGTGGACGTAAACTTTAAAGTGGACCCGCGCACAAAGCGTGTCATTATGATGGGAGCAATCGACAATCTGGTTAAGGGGGCGGCAGGCCAGGCAGTGCAGAACATGAATCTGATGTTTGACCTTCCGGAGACAATGGGATTAGAGCTGGTGCCGATGTTCCCGTAGGGAAGAGAGGATAGAAGGAGAGCGTTATGGAAATTCGTGTGATGACGATTGAGGATTATCCGAAGGTCTATGAACTATGGATGGGCATTCACGGGTTCGGTATCCGGAGCATGGATGATTCGCGTGAGGGTGTCGAAAAGTTTATAAAGAGGAATCCGACCACGAGTGTGGTGGCAGAGGAGGACGGCAGAATTATCGGAGCAATCCTGTGCGGACATGACGGCAGACGCGGATGCTTCTATCATGTATGTGTGGCGGAGGATAAGCGGAAGAGGGGAATCGGAAAGCAGATGGCAACCTTTGCCATGCATGCACTGCAGGCGGAGGGCATCAATAAGGTATCGCTGATTGCCTTCAAGTCAAATGAGGTCGGCAACAAGTTCTGGCGCAGCGTCGGCTGGACGTTCCGGGAAGATTTGAATTATTATGATTTTACGTTGAATGAAGCCAATATAACAAAATTTAACCAGTGATGGGATAGACGGAGGAAGAAAATGAAACAGATATCAGGCGGTGTCAATGCGGCAAAGGGCTTTCAGACAGCCTGCGTGGCAGCAGGAATCAAATATCAGGGAAGAGTGGATATGGCAATGCTGTACAGTACAGTGCCATGCCGGTGCGCAGGCACCTTTACGACAAATGTGGTAAAGGCTGCTCCGGTCATCTGGGATCGTAACATTGTACAGAATTCGGCGTTTGCACAGGCGGTAATCATCAATGCGGGCATTGCAAATGCATGTACCGGCGCGGAGGGCTTGAAATATTGCGAGGATACGGCGAAGGCAGCGGGAGAGCTGCTGAACATCCCGGCAGATGCCGTGTGTGTGGCATCCACCGGTGTTATCGGAAAGCAACTTCCGATTGAACGTATTGTGGCAGGCACAAAGGCTATGGTACCGCTGCTCTCCGATACGCAGGAGGCTGCTACCGATGCGTCCAAAGCGATTATGACCACCGATACCCACAACAAGGAAATCGCCTTTGAGTTTACCGCAGGCGGCAGAACCGTACATCTCGGCGGTATGTGCAAGGGCTCGGGTATGATTCATCCGAATATGTGCACCATGCTCGGATTTCTGACCACCGATCTTGCCATCAGCAAGGAGCTTCTGCAGGAGGCGCTGAGCGAGGATATAAAGGATACCTTCAATATGATTTCGGTGGACGGCGACACCTCCACCAACGATACCGTGCTCATCTTTGCCAACGGTCTGGCAGGAAATGAGATGATTACGGAAAAGAACGAGGATTATGCAGAGTTTGTGAAGGCGCTTCATGCGGTAAACGAATTTCTGGCAAAGAGCATGGCGGCGGACGGCGAGGGAGCGACGAAGCTCTTTGAGGTAAAGGTGCTGCATGCCCGCGATAAGGCACAGGCAATCACACTGAGCAAGTCCGTGATTACCTCGAGTCTGGTAAAGGCTGCGGTGTACGGCAGTGATGCCAACTGGGGAAGAATTCTCTGCGCTATGGGATATTCCGGAGAGCAGTTTGACCCGGAAAAGGTGGATTTGTTTATCGAGTCCGCGGAGGACGGAAGGCTGCAGCTTGTGGCAAACGGAATGGCGACCGATTATTCCGAGGAAAAGGCAACGAAGATTCTTTCGGCAAAGGAGGTCACCGCAATTGCCGATATCAAAACCGGCGATGCATGCGCTACTGCATGGGGATGTGATCTGACTTACGATTATGTCAAAATCAATGCGGATTACCGTTCATAATGGAGGAAAAGAAAATGGGAATGGAACAGACGATTGCAAAGGCATCGACGCTGATAGAGGCGCTGCCTTATATCCAGAAATTTAATAATAAAAAGGTTGTGGTCAAATACGGCGGCAGCGCCATGCTTGACCCGCAGCTTCAGATGAGTGTGATAAAGGATGTGGCCCTGCTTAAGCTGGTAGGCATGCAGCCGATTATCGTGCACGGCGGCGGCAAGGAAATCACCAAGTGGGTCGGCCTGCTGGGACATGAGGCGAAATTTATCGAGGGGCTGCGCGTGACCGACGATGTGACGATGGAAGTCGCCGAGATGGTGCTGGGCAAGGTAAATAAGAATCTGGTGCAGATGTTAGAGCAGCTTGGCGTGAAGGCAGCCGGAATCTGCGGCAAGGACGGCAACACCCTGATGGTGGAGAAAAAGCTGGCAGGCGGTCAGGACATCGGGTATGTGGGAAATGTAACCAAAGTCAATACCGATCTGATTGACACCCTGATTGCAAACGATTATATTCCGGTCATCGCCCCGATTGGTCTTGGCGAGGAGGACTACCACGCATATAATATCAATGCCGATGATGCGGCATGTGCCATTGCAAGAGCTGTGGGTGCCGAAAAGCTGGCATTCCTCACCGATATTGAGGGCGTGTACCGCGACCCGGCAGACAAGAGCACACTGATTTCCGTGCTGACGCTGGACGCCGCAGATCAGCTCATCGGTGACGGCTTTATCGGCGGAGGCATGCTGCCGAAGCTGAAAAACTGTATCGATGCCGTGAAAAACGGGGTATCCCGCGTACATATTCTGGATGGCAGACTGGAGCATTGTCTGTTACTTGAGTTCTTTACCAATAAGGGAATCGGTACCGCCATTGTGAGTGACGAGCCGGGCAGTGAGATGAATTAGGAGAGAGAATATGGATTCGAAACAGTGGATAGAAAACGCTGATCAGGTGTTGATGCACACCTATAACCGCTACCGAATAGTACTTGACCGCGGCGACGGAGTGTATCTGTATGATATCGACGGAAAAAAATATCTGGATTTTGGCGCCGGGATTGCGGTATTTGCCTTGGGGTACAACAATAAAGAATACAATGACGCTCTGAAGGCACAGATTGACAAGCTGATTCATACATCAAATTATTATTACAATGTGCCTGCGGCAATGGCATGTGAAAAAATCACGAAAGCCACCGGTCTTGACCGTGTGTTTTTGACCAACAGCGGAACAGAGGCGGTGGAGGGCGCAATCAAGCTGGCGCGCAAGGTATATTATAACCGGACCGGTAAGGCGGACGGTGAGATTATTGCAATGAATCATTCCTTTCACGGCAGAAGCATGGGCGCACTCTCGGTAACGGGTACTCCTAAGTACCGTGAGCCGTTTGGTACACTTTCGGGCATTGTGTTTGCGGATTACAACAATTACGAGGATGTTGCATCCAGGGTAACCGCAAAGACCTGTGCCATCATCATGGAGACGGTGCAGGGAGAGGGCGGCCTGTATCCGGCAGAGACGGATTTCCTGAAGAAGATTCGCGCGCTTTGCGATGAGAAAAGTATCCTTCTGATTCTGGATGAAATTCAGTGCGGCATGGGACGTACCGGTACGATGCTTGCCTATGAGCAGTACGGTGTCAAGCCGGAT
>CAMALD010000163.1 GCA_945836355.1 uncultured Lachnospiraceae bacterium
TTGTACAAGAGGGAATGGAAAGAGGAATTGAGAAAGGAATTGAACAGGGTAGAAAGCAGGGAATTGAGCAAGGAAGAAAGCAGGAAAAAGCTCGTGTCAATGAGCTTACGGGTATACTTCTTTCCGCTGGTCGCATCGAGGATTTAAAGCGTGCGGTGAATGATTCGGCATATCAGGAGGAACTGATGAAGGAATTGCTGCCGGAGGAGCTGCAGCTTGCATAAAAAATGAGAGGGATAATCGTGGAATCGCGATTATCCTTCAGGTGAAATAAATATGGATGCTACTTCTGCATCGTTCTAATATTATCTATCTATTCTGAATTTTACAGCAGTCTGAAAAATATAGGAAAATTTTTCGACTGCTGAAGAAAACGTTGATACCCCATTGTTTTTGATGTATACTGAAAGTGAAGGAGAGTAAATGGCAGAAAAGGACATGACGGAAAAGACCCTGGAGGCGTACAATGATGTCTTTGCGGACATAGCAAATGTATTGCTGTTTCAGGGGCGAAATGTGATTTCGGAGAAGGAGCTGGAGGATGCGGTGCCGCGTTCTTTGTACAAGGCGGACGGTAAGCTGCACGAGCAGGAGCGCGATGTGGCGAAATACTGGAAGCAGGGAGTGATGCGGATTGCGTTCTGCGGCTTTGAGAACCAGACGGAAGCGGATGCGGATATGCCGCTTCGCGTGATGAGCTATGACGGCGCTGCGTATCGTGCGCAGCTCTTACGGGAGCAGAAAAAGAAAAGGCGAAAAACGAGGAAAAAGAAAGCAGCCGCACGAAAGGTACAGCGCTATCCGGTAATCACGCTGGTGCTGTACTTCGGGTATAAAAAGCATTGGGATCAGCCGCGAAAGCTGATTGACTGCCTGTCGATGCCGCAGGGGCTGGAATCTTATGTAAACGATTACCGGATAAATCTGTTTGAGATTGCGTACTTAAGTGATGAGCAGGTGGCAAGCTTTCGAAGCGATTTCCGGATTGTGGCGGATTACTTTGTGCAGATGCGCAAGAATAACAATTATGTGCCGTCGAAGGATATCATCACCCATGTGCATGAGCTACTGCAGTTTATGTCGGTTATGACACAGGATAACCGGTTTGAAGAGGCGTATCATGAAGATGTGACGGAAGGAGGAAATGCAACGATGTGTGAATTTTTGGATCGGATTGTACAAGAGGGAATGGAAAGAGGAATTGAGAAAGGAATTGAACAGGGTAGAAAACAGGAAAAAGCTCGTGTCAATGAGCTTACCGGTATACTTCTTTCCGCTGGTCGTATTGAGGATTTAAAGCGTGCGGTGAATGATTCGGCATATCAGGAGGAGCTGATGAGGGAATTGCTGCCGGAGGAGCTGCAGTTGGCGTAAAATGAGAAAAATACGTGTGTAGCTGATAAAGAATGAGGATGTTATGGAATTTGAGATAGATTATCAGAAAAGCAGAAAAAGGCGTCGCAGAAAACGTTTTATCATAAAAACGGCAATATGGATTGTACAGATTGCGGCAGTTATTTTTCTGGCATATTTTATCACCAATATTGTGATGGAGAAAACCAGTGTTTCGGGCGATTCCATGGAAAAAGCATTATCCGACGGGGATACCCTGATTGTCAATAGATTTGCTTATCTTTTTAGCAAACCGAAAAGAAACGATGTGATTGTTTTTAATCAAAGTGGCAGTGAGCATGATTATTATAATACCAAAAGAATCATTGGTCTTCCGGGAGAAACCGTTCAGATTATCGATGGGGAAGTGTATATTAACGGAACCCTTTTAGAGGAAGCAATCCAATGTGACAGCATACAGATTCCGGGTCTTGCAAAGGAGCCGGTTTTGCTGGAGGAGAATGAATACTTTGTTTTGGGAGATAACCGCAACAACAGTGAGGACAGCCGCTTCGCCAACATCGGCATGGTGGTGAGGGAAGAGATTGTCGGAAAAGCATGGTTAAGACTGAACAATTTTGGATTTGTCGATACGTTTAACCGCAGGCGCGATTCGCAGGCGGAGGAGGCACAGAAATAGGAGGAAATATGCAGTATCAATGGTATCCGGGGCATATGACAAAAGCAAAGCGTCAGATGCAGGAGGATTTAAAATTAATTGATGTGGTGATTGAGCTTGTGGATGCGCGCATTCCGTACAGCAGCAAGAATCCTGATATCAACGCCATGTCAAACGGAAAATCGCGAGTGCTTTTGCTGAATAAGGCAGACCTTGCCGACAAACAGAAAAATGATGAATGGAAGGCGTATTATGAGTCGTTGGGCTACTATGTGGTTTTGATTAACGCAAAAAACGGTAACGGTGTACGCAGTGTCAATGATGTGATAACAAAGGCATGTCAGGAGAAAATCGAGCGCGACCGGAAGCGGGGAATACTGAACCGTCCGATTCGCGCAATGATTGTCGGTATTCCAAACGTAGGAAAATCTACATTTATCAATGCATTTGCCGGAAAAGCAATCGCAAAGACAGGAAATAAGCCGGGCGTTACGAAGGGGAAGCAGTGGATTCGCCTGAACAAGAATGTGGAGCTTTTAGACACGCCGGGTATTTTGTGGCCAAAATTCGAAGATCAGGCGGTCGGTCTGCGTATCGCGCTGATTGGTTCCATCAATGATGAGATTCTGGTAACCTCGGAGCTCGGATACGAATTGTGCAAATTTATGACAGCAAACTACCCGGGGGCACTGGCTGCCAAGTACGGCGTGGAAGAATGCGAGGACGGCAATGAGCTGCTGTGTCGAATTGCGAGAAAGCGCGCCTGTCTGCTGAAGGGCGGCGAGCTGGATATTGAGAAGGCGGCGGGCTTTTTGCTGGATGATTTCCGCAACGGGCGCATCGGTAATTTTACGTTGGAAATTCCTAAAAATGAATAAAGCGGCAAAAGCAAGCAGGCAGATATACGTAGAAGCATGTGTTGAAATGAGGATTATGTATGTACGAGTATTCGATAAAGGATGCAGAGAAACGAATCAGGGAGGCACGAAGAGAGCAACTGGAGGACGTGATTCGTGAGTTGGAAAAGGATGAGCGTGCCGGTGTCAGGAAGCTGGTGGAAAAGTATTATAAAGAGCAGGAAAAGCAGAAGGCGGAATATGCCCGCGTGGAAGCTATGAAAGCATACGAACGTCAATATGACGAGTATGCCTTTATCGGGGGCGTGGACGAGGTGGGCCGTGGACCGCTTGCCGGTCCGGTGGTTACCTGTGCGATTATCCTGCCAAAGGACTGTACGATTCTGTATGTCAACGATTCTAAAAAGCTTTCGGAGAAAAAGCGTGAGGAGCTGTACCCGGAGATTCTGGATAAAGCCATTTCTTATGGAATTGGCATCGTGCCACCGAAGCGCATTGATGAGATCAATATTTTGCAGGCAACGTATGAGGCAATGCGGTTGGCTATTGCTAAGCTTGATCCTCAGCCGGAGCTGATGTTGAACGATGCGGTTACCATTCCGGGGATTTCCGTCAGGCAGGTGCCGATTATCAAAGGCGATGCCAAGAGCCAGACAATTGCAGCGGCAAGTATAGTTGCAAAGGTTACCCGTGACCGCATGATGACAGAATATGACAAACAATATCCGGGGTATGATTTTGCCGGAAATAAGGGCTACGGCTCACAGGAGCATATTGCGGCACTAAAGAAACTGGGACCGTGCCCGATTCACCGCCGCAGCTTTATTCATTCGTTTGGATTTTAGAACAGGGGGATGTTATGCGTCATGACGCAGGGAAGAACACCGTATGAACAATATGCAGGCAACCGGCAGGAGGAGTATGAGCGCCGCAATGCAGTGGTGACAGCTCAGGTAGAAAAGGAAAAGCCGAAAACGGCAATAGCACTGGAATATGACCCTGCCGACACAGCACCAAAGATTCTTGCCACAGGCAAGGGGGTGCTGGCTGAAAAAATTATCGATGCCGCAAAGGAGAACCATGTGCCGGTGCATAAGGATGAGCGGCTGGCAAATACCTTGTCCCATCTGGAGGTGGGGGATTTTATCCCACCGGAATTGTATGAGGTGGTGGCGGAGGTGCTGGTATTTGTGGACCGGCTTGACCATATCAAGGAAAAAGGCTGAAGAGTTAAGGGAGAATATTCTGTTGGAAAACAAAAGAAAAATCGGACAAGACAATGAAAATGCAGCAGCCGAATATCTGAAGCAGCAGGGGTATGAGATTCTTGCGCAAAACTTTTATACCAGAATGGGCGAGATTGATCTGATTGCAAGAGATGACGAATATTTAGTGTTTGTTGAGGTAAAATATCGTCGGAGT
>CAMALD010000164.1 GCA_945836355.1 uncultured Lachnospiraceae bacterium
AAATGCACATTGCGCCATGTACAAAGGTCTCAAGCTCTAAATCATCCGGTATATTCACGCGCAGCTGGCCGATTTCCTCCAGAGACAGCTCCCGAGCAGTCACCACTCTTTTTGCGCCCAGCTTCTTCCAGAACATACAGGTGCGGTAATTCACATTGTTTGCCTGCGTACTGATATGGATATCCATCTCCGGTACCGTTTCCCTCGCAATCTCAAAAACACCTGGATCAGAGATAATCAGCGCATCCGGGCCGATTTCCTTCAGTTCTTTAAAATATTCCTCCACTCCGGCAAGATCGCGGTTATGCGCCGTAATATTTGCCGTCACATAGACCTTTTTACCAAAGCAGTGTGCAAACTTGATTCCTTCCTTCATCTCATCCATAGAAAAATTCTTTGCCTTCGCGCGCAGTCCATACAGCTCGCCGCCGATATAGACCGCATCCGCCCCGTAGATAACCGCAGTCTTTAATACCTCAAGGCTGCTTGCCGGAATCAAAAGCTCCGGTTTCCTTCTGTTTGTTCCTGTCCGTTCTTTTTCGCTCATGCCTTCCTCATTTCATAAATGTTGTTATCGTCATGCCGTCACCCACCGGCAGCACTGTCGTGTTTAGTCTGTCGTTATGTGTCAGTTCAAACAAATAATCCCGCATACGCTTGTGAATCGTGCGGTCTCTTCTCGTAATCGCAAACTTGGAATCCGCCAGACTGCCTTCCTGCAGCACATTGTCCGTCACAAAAATCCCCTCCGGCGACAACAGCTGCAATATATTCGGCAGGAAATTCATATACTGTCCCTTTGCCGCATCCATAAAAATAAAATCATATTGTTCCGATAGCGCCTGTCCGTTCCATGCAGATTTATCTCCCGCCGGAAGAAATATCTCCTCCAGACGCTCTGCCTTCTTCTCCGGATCCTGCATTTTTCCGGAAGCTTCCCGAAAAATTGCCGATTCCATTTTCCTTTCCGGGCTCTCCGTTCCTTCATCCTTCACCGGAAAACTCCGGTTTTCTGCAAGCACTCTCTCCTCCGCCAAGGTGCGCAGTACCTGCGCCGCATCTCCCACAAGCAAAGCAATTCTCCCGCACCCCGGGGCACTGACAAAATTCTCTTTTGCCGGCCGTATGCGCATCGGTACCTTCTCAATGGTAGCAATCAGCGCTTCCTCCGGCATATATTCACTCATATACAGGCAGGAAAAGCCAACCGCCGTACCGATCTCAAGTATTCTTGCCGGCCGCTTCATTCTCAAAAGAAAGCGCAAAAGTGCCTGAGCATCCTTTCGGATGATCGGCACCTCATCAGCCTTCGCCTTTTGCTCTAATTTTACCAGATAGTCCGGCATTTCCGGTTCCAAAGCCAGCAAATATTCACTTATCCGTTCATCCGCAATCATGAAGCGTCCTCCTGCGCGTCTGCTATCGACTTTGATTCGTCCGTAATAATATCCAGAATATCGTTATAATCCATCGAGGTATTCAGCACATAAACGCCCGGCATAATATTGTACTTTTTGAGCTTGGTCTTAACCAGGAAGGAATACTTGTCTACAATCAAAAGACTCGTCTCCAGCTTGGTCGCAATATTTAATGTAGACTCACCGCTGTAAATCCGCACCGTTACATCTGTACCCGGTGCCTCGGTCTTTGCGACCGAGCCAAACACCTGATAGGAGAAATGGTACACAAATTCAGCCGATTTCACCACCGCAAACACTACCACAAGGTAGAATATCGTATTGATGATGAATCGCGAAAATGCTCCCGTCAGACGCAATGCTATTTTTCCTGATGTTGATTTCTGCATATTAAACCTCCATAATGATTGGAAGAATCATCGGTGTCCGCTTCATCTTTTTCCAGATGTATTCACTCAGGGAATCCTTAATCTCATTCTTGAGCTTTCCCCAGTCGGATACATTGTGCGCAAAGCAGCGTTCCATAGCATCGTTTACCACTTCCGCTGCCTCTTCCATCAAATTCTCCGATTCACGCACATACACAAATCCCCGCGAAATAATGTCCGGGCCCGCCAGTACCTGGTTGGTGTATTTTTCCAATGTCAGCACTACGACAATCAAGCCGTTCTCCGAAAGAAACTGACGGTCGCGAAGCACAATATTTCCCACATCGCCGACACCAAGCCCGTCCACGAAGATTCCCTGTGCAGGAACCGAGCCCGTCACTGCGGCATGCTCCTGCGACAGCTCCAGAACATCACCGGATTTTAGCAGGAATATATTCTCCTTCGGCACTCCCATCTCCTGTGCCAGCTCCTTATGGCGCGCGCGGTGACGGTATTCCCCGTGCACCGGAATTGCATATTTCGGGTGGGTAAGCGCGTAAATCAGCTTGATTTCCTCCTGACAGGCATGACCTGATACGTGGGTATCCTGAATCACCCTCGCCCCCTTCATCGTCAGCTCGTTAATCACCTTCGAAACACTCTTCTCATTGCCCGGAATCGGTGTGGAGCTGAAAATAACCGTATCCCCCGGAGTGATGGTAACCTTCTTATGGATGGATGCAGCCATGCGTGACAGCGCCGCCATCGCTTCCCCCTGGCTGCCTGTGGTCACAAGCACCAGCTGGTCATCGGTATAGTTTTTCATGTTCTCGATATCAATCAGCAGATTGTCCGGAATATCAATATAGCCGAGTTCTGTCGCAGTCGAGATGATATTGACCATACTGCGCCCCTCAATGACAACCTTTCTGCCATACTTCTGCGCGGAATTGATAATCTGCTGTACACGGTCGACATTGGATGCAAAGGTGGCGATAATAATTCTGTTATTATGGTTCTCTGCAAAAATATTGTCAAAGGTCTTGCCGACCGTGCGCTCCGAAGGGGTAAAGCCCGGGCGCAGCACATTCGTGCTCTCACATAAAAGCGCCAGAACTCCCTTCTTGCCCAACTCACCAAAACGCTGCAGGTCAATCATATCACCGAATACCGGTGTATAGTCCACCTTAAAATCGCCGGTGTGAATAATCAGGCCGGCAGGCGAGAAAATCGCAAGGGCAGCCGCATCCGTAATACTGTGATTCGTCCGGATGAACTCTACCCTGAAGCAGCCGAGATTCACCGACTGACCATATTTCATGATTTTTCTCTTCGTCGACTTGAGCAGATTATGCTCCTTCAGTTTATTCTCAATAATACCAATCGTCAGCTTTGTCGCATATACCGGCACATTAATCTCCTTTAACACATACGGAAGCGAGCCGATATGATCTTCATGCCCATGCGTAATCACAAAGCCCTTGACCTTATCGATATTGTCCTTCAGATATGAGATATCCGGGATGACAAGATCAATGCCAAGCATCTCGTCCTCCGGAAATGCCAGTCCGCAGTCAACAATTATGATACTGTCATCACATTCAAAGGCGGTAATATTCATACCGATCTGCTCAAGACCGCCGAGCGGAATGATTTTTACCTTCTTGCTGTTGTCAACGACTGTTCCCATCGTTTCCGGCATTTCTTTTCTCTTCACGCGCCCCGTTTCCAAAACAGCCGGTTTTGCTTCACTGCTGCGGGTTCTCCTGCTATTTTCCACCTTGATGTTACTTGCCGCTTGGCTGATATTTGTTGCTATGATGTTACCCGTCGTCTTGGAATTGTTTACCGTTTTGGCGTTATTCACCACTTTGGCATTGTTTGTTGCTTTGGCGTTATTCACCGGCTTCTCGCTGCCCGTTGTCCTTCTGCTCCCGGCTGCCTTTGCGGTATTTTTTGTATTCTTAATGCCCCTGCTGCTCTTAACAGGCTTTGCATTCTTTGTGTTCTTTCCGTTATTGGCATTTTTCGTATTTTCTGTGTTTTTCTTTATGCCATTTACACTATTTTCCATTTCATTTTCATCCTTCAATCCGGTACCTCCTTATACTATTTGCCGACACAGCTGCCAAACATACAGCGGCATCCTTCCGCGTCTTTTTCATCCCACGTCTGACCGCACCTCACCAAGCCTCCCATATTCTGACAAAAAGTCCGTATGCGAAGCTTTTCTGCCGGCTGCTTATATCACCCGCATCATATTGTTTTATTATTCTGCCCTGTTTTCAGGACGATTTACAATTCTTTTACAATATCGGTATCTTCCAGCAATTCCTCAAAAAGCACTGCCACCGCATTCAGCTCTTCCTCATCATCCACCATCTCATATACCGATTCTTCCGAATCCTCCGGTGAGAGATCCTTCAATATATACACTTCTGCCTCGTCCGACTCGACATCCTCCGTCACAAGCAGATAATTGACTCCATAAAAGCGTGTCTG
>CAMALD010000165.1 GCA_945836355.1 uncultured Lachnospiraceae bacterium
AATTAGCGCTTCCTCGGAAATTCCCGTGATCAGCACCACAAACTCATCCCCTCCGATCCGGTATATATCCTGCTCGCCAAAATGATCCTTGAGAATCTCTGCAACCTCCAGAATCAGTTTGTCGCCGGCAATATGTCCACCCTGATCATTCCTGCGCTTTAATCCATTGATATCGATATAAACAACACCTATTGGCTTATCCTTGGAAACAGTATTATTTTCAAGCTGTTCAATATCACGATAATATGCCCGGCGATTTTTTAAGCCCGTCAGCGAATCCTTGTAGCTCATCTCTTCCAGCTTTCGGACATTCCGGCTGCGCTCGAGATCATTTATGATGAACGATGTCACAGATTTCATCAGTACAAGGGTATCGGTATGTATCGTCGGATTGTCAACACCGACAAAGCCAACAATCTCGCCGTTTGCGCGCAGTGGTGCCGTCATGAGGCTTTCAACCTGCTGTAGTGCCAGTACCGCATATAATTCCGGCTCACTGTCCCGGATTTCCTCCACCGCCGGCAGAAAAAATTCATCCTTCAGCCGAAACGCATTGACCCAGCCGTCCACCAGATGAATATCCAGCAATTGAAGATTACCTATCTCCGGTGCGACTCCATCCCTGCACCATTCAAACGAATTGCTCACTAATTTGTGCAGGTCATCAAACTCAAAAATATATGCGCGGTCACCGCCGTAAAACCTGGCAATAATCGAGAGCAGGCGATTAATCTTCTTTGAGTCTGCCTCATTGGTAGACAAGGTATTCACACATTCCAGAAGAGTATTCTTAATTTCCAGCTCATTGGTCAGATCATTCCACTGAGGATGCGATGCCTTTGCTCCGTCCGCATGATACGGCTTCGCCTGGCTGTCCTCATACAGGTAATTTTCAAAATCGGTAACCGAAAGAGGCTTGGAAAAATAGTAGCCCTGAATATAGTCACAGCCGAACTCTTCGAGCTTTTTAAACTGTCTTTCGTTTTCCACGCCTTCAGCGACCACCTTAAAGCCCATACGGTGTGCCAGCTTAATCAATGTCTCGACCACTATCTCATTCTTATCCAATCGACGCACAAAACTGATGTCCAGCTTGATGACGTCCAGCGGAAAATCTGCCAGCATGCCAAGCGATGAATATCCTGAACCGAAATCATCCATCTCAACCAGAAAGCCACGTCCTCTGACCATCTGCACGCACTCGATGATATGCTCCGGATTTTCGGTACAAAGCGATTCTGTCACTTCCATGTGCAGATAATGGGGATCAATCTGTAATTTTTCAATCATTTCCAACCGCTTTTCAATCCACCCGTTCTCAAAGAAATCCCTGCGCGAGATATTGATGGAGACAGGAACCGGCGTAATTCCGTTTTTCTCCCAGCGTTTCATATCAATACATACGCGCTCCAGCACATAGGTATCCAGCTTTGTGATAAATCCGTTCCGCTCAAACAGCGGTATAAACTGGCCCGGTGACATAAAACCATATTCCGGGTGAATCCAGCGCACCAGAGCCTCTGCCCCCGCAATTCTCCGGCTCATGCAGTCATGCTTCGGCTGGTAATACACCACAAACTGTCCCTGCTCAAGTGCTTCCTCCATGCAATCCTGAATCCTTTGCTGCTGCATGATCTGGTTGCGCATCTCATCCGTGTAAAACGCCACATCCTGCCCGTAAATGCCCTTTATCTGTTTAATTGGAAGAAAAGCATGGTCACAGCAGGTTGCAAGCGGCACATTTCTGTCTGTCAGATAATAAATGCCCATCTTGGCAATCTGATGAGGAATCGGTGCATCCTTTATGATGTTTCTGATTGCTTCCTTCAGGTACTCTGCACGAAACTCACCGGCAAACGGCAGCATCAGAATAAACTGGTCACCGCCATAACGTCCTGCAACACCGTCCGTGACCGCTTTTCCGAGGGAATTTCCGAAATATTGCAGAAATTCATCGCACTTTTTCTCGCCGTACTGGCTGTTCGCCAGCTTATAATTGTCAATATCGATACCGATTAACACATACTGACCGTCAGGGTTGTTTTCAAGCATCTGCTCCGCATGATGCAAAAACGCCTGTTTATTGTATATTCCGGTCAATTCATCGAACTCTTTGACGGACAGATTGACGACAGATTCACGCAGACGGATAATATTGCGGATTCTTGCCAGCGCCAGCTCCGGATTGTATGGTTTTCTGATAAAATCAACAGCTCCCAGCTTCAGACATCTTTGTTCCACATTAATCTGCCAGCTGTCGGTAACAATGATAACCGGTACCTGACTGATCAAAGCGTTATCCGATACCCTTGCAAGAAACTCATATCCATCCATCACCGGCATCTGAATGTCCAGCAGAATAGCCGAGAGCTGACGATAATGCTTCTTCAAAATCTGTATACCCTCCGCGCCGTTTGCTGCAGTCAGAATATGATAGCTGCCGGACAACAAATCTGTCATCATTTCGCGGCTCAATTCGTTATCCTCGACAATCAATAACCATCTTTTCTCTTTCGTCTCTGCCTTTCCCTCTTTAACCAGGCCTGTCCCCACTTCATCATTCCATCGGCTTGTCATCGTGTCCGTCATCATAATATCCCTTCGTCCGTCAATCTGCATTTCTTCCCCAACAAGAAACGTTATTCCTGCAATCTGTATTATTATCATTATATTACTTGCCGCGGTAAAAAACAAGTAAAAAAAGGCTGCCCACCCAAACAGGTGCGGCAGCCGCTAAAATGCAGAAACAGAACTTATTTATCCGTATTCATGTTTGCAAAATGAGAGAGCATCGGCTCCACATTTTCTTTCTTGAAGATGCGCTTCCTGTAGTTGCTGGTAATCGCCAGAACCGTGCCGGAAAGCGTCAGCACACCAATCAGGTTCGGAATTGCCATAAGCCCGTTAAAGGTGTCGGAAATATCGATAACGAGGTCTGCATTGAGCACCGACCCGGCAACCACAATCGCAATGAAGATAAACTTATACAGCAGGGTTGTCTTTGTGCCAAACAGATATTCCCATGCCTTCGTGCCGTAATAGCTCCAGCCGAGCACGGTAGAAAATGCAAACAGGGTTACGGCAATGGCGATAAAAATGCCTCCAAACATACCAAAACTGCCGGTAAATGCCTCCGTGGCAAGACCAAGCTTTGTAGCGCCGCTCAAGGATGCGCCGGTCTCAAGATCGACGATACCGGTTGTGAGAATCAAAAGTGCAGTCAGGGTACATACGATAATCGTATCAAAAAACACCTCGAAGATGCCCCAGAGCCCCTGAGTTACCGGCTCCTTCACGTTCGATGCCGAGTGCACCATTACGGAAGAACCAAGACCTGCCTCATTAGAAAAAACACCGCGCTTAAAGCCCCAGGTGATTGCCTGCTTAATTAAGGTGCCGCCGACACCGCCTGCTACCGCATGCATATTGAATGCATTGCGGAAGATGGAGGAAAAGGCAGGAAGAATCATATCTGCATGCATAATGATAATAATCAGGCTTCCAATAATATAAAACACTGCCATGAACGGAACAATCTTCTCGTTTGCCTTTGCGATGCGGGTCAGACCGCCGAGAATAACCAGTGACACTCCGACAGCAACAGTAATACCGATGATCAGACCATTGACCTTGTCATCCTGTGAAAAACGCACCACGCTTAAAACACTCTCACGGATGGATGCAACCTGTCCCATATTGCCAATGCCAAAGGAAGCAAACACGGCAAAGACGGAGAATAAAACAGCAAGAAGCTTACCAATCTGCTTACATCCCTTCTTGCTGCCGAGACCGTCGCGCAGATAGTACATGGCGCCACCGCTCCACTCACCCTTTTCGTTGCGCCGGCGGTAAAAAATACCCAGCACATTCTCAGCGTAATTGGTCATCATACCAAAGATAGCTGCGACCCACATCCAGAACACTGCACCGGTACCACCCATTGTAATGGCATAAGCGATACCCGCGATATTGCCCGTGCCGATGGTTGCGGACAGAGCCGTGCAAAGTGCCTGAAACTGTGAAATCGACTTTTGGTCATCACTCTTTAATATATCCTTCTTCTTAAAGAGACTTCCGATGGTTTCCTTCATCATGTGTCCGAAATGAGTAAACTGGAAGCCCTTTGTCAGAATGGTAAGCAAAATACCCGTACCGACAAGCAGGATCAGAGCCGGAACTCCCCACACTACATCATTGATCATGCCGTTGAAACTTGCAATCTTATCTGCCAT
>CAMALD010000166.1 GCA_945836355.1 uncultured Lachnospiraceae bacterium
CAACAATCTCCTGCTGGCGGTTATGTAACGGATTCATGCCGAGCACCCTGCCGCGGCGCTTGTTCAGATCCCCCATGACATCTCCGGTGAAGCGCTCCGGTGCCACTACATGAATGGTGGCAATCGGCTCCAGCAGAATCGGAGTTGCATCCATCACGCCCTGCTTAAACGCCTGAATCGTCGCCGTCTTAAATGCCATCTCCGAGGAATCCACATCATGATAGGAGCCTCCGGTCAGCGTTGCCTTAATGCCGACCACCGGATATCCCGCAAGCGGGCCGGCCTCAACACTATCAGCAATTCCCTTTTCCACTGCCGGGAAGAAATTCTTCGGCACTGCACCGCCAAAGACATTCTCTGCAAATTCGTAGGATTTTTCCACATCGCCAAGCGGTTCGAAATCAATGATGACATGCCCGTACTGGCCATGTCCGCCGGACTGCTTCTTGTATTTATATTCTGCGGTTGCCTTCTTGCGGATGGTCTCGCGGTATGCCACACGAGGCTTATCAAGCACAATTTCAACCTTAAATCTCTGCAGCAGCTTGCTTGCCGTAATCTCCAGATGCTGCTCACCAATACCGTAGAGCAGGGTCTGATGATTTTCCTTATCATTGACCACCCGCAGGGTCAGGTCCTCTTCCATCAGGCGCGCAAGAGCCTGGGATACCTTATCATCATCACCCTTGTTTTTTGCCTGGAAGCTCTTGTACTCGTAAGGCACCGACATCTTCGGCCGGTCAAACTGCACCGGATTTGCCTTTGTCGCAAGCGAATCACCGGTCGAGGTGTTCGAAAGCTTTCCGATTGCGCCGATATCTCCCGCGTAGAGCTCCTTCACCTCAATCTGCTCCTTGCCGCGCAGCACATAAAGTCTTGACAGCTTTTCCTCTGTCTGTGTATTGACATTGTAAATGGTATCATCCGCCCTTAGAATACCCGAGCAGACCTTAATCAGCGAGAACTTGCCGATAAACGGGTCGGCAATCGTCTTAAATACCTTCGCCGTCATTTCCTTATTGGCATCGTAATCCGCCGCAAAGGTGGCGCCGGTCTTCGCATTGATACCGGTCAGCACGCACTTGTTCGGGGATGGAAAATATTTCTCTACCGCCTGGAGCAGCATATTGGTGCCCTGCGCATTCAGACCCGAACCCATCAGCACCGGAATCAGCGAGCAATCGATAACGCTGCTGCGCAGTGCCGTGGAAATCTCCTGCGCCGTAAACTCCTCTCCTTCAAAGTACTTCTCCATCAGCTCCTCGCTGGTCTCCGCCACCGCATCCATCAGTGCCTCTCGGTATTTATTGACATACTCCATCGAATAATCCGGAATCGGGCATTCCTCATATTCACTCATTTTCGTAAATTTGCGCCCTGCCATCTTTACCACGTTGACGAAACCGACAAACTTCTCATTCTCGCGGATTGGTGAGTGAAACGGCGCAATCCGCTTGCCGTACAATTCCGTCAGACGCTCAATGACCTTCCTAAAGCTGGCATTATCATCATCCATATCCGTGACAAAGAACATACGCGGAATCTTATATTTCTCACAGATATCCCATGCCTTGCGGGTACCGACCTCGACTCCCTTCTTTCCTGATACCACGATCACGGCAGCATCGCAGGCACTTAACGCCTCCTCCACCTCGCCGATAAAGTCAAAATATCCCGGTGTGTCAAGAAAATTGATTTTCGTATCCTCCCAGATGACAGGCACCACCGATGTGTTAATCGAAATCAGGCGCTTCATCTCCTCCTTATCGTAATCGCTGATGGTGTTTCCTTCTTCCACCCTGCCCTGTCTGTTCGTAATTCCCGTCGTATATGCCATCGCCTCGACAAGCGTTGTCTTTCCTGCTCCGCCATGTCCCAATACCGCTACATTACGAATTTTTTCATATTTGTACGTCTCCATATACACCTCTCCTATTCTGCGCGGCGCTGCCCTGCGTTCACGCACATCCCCGCTGCAAAAATCGTCCCGCGCTCTCCGATTCCCCCGGACAAGTTGTGCAAACTACTTATTCTTATTTTACTAAATTATCGTTTTATTTACAACTATTTTATTTGATTTCTGAAATTTTATTTTTCATTTTTACGAATAATGCCACTTTAAAGCGTTATGCTTTAAACCGTTGCGCTTTAAAGTAATATAGTGTTGACAAAAGAATGTTTCTAAGCTACAATACAATCACTGATTTATCAAAAAATGCAATTGAAATGGAGAATAATTATGATTATTGTAATGAAACCGGAAGCAACAAAAGAGAATGTTTCCCATGTGATACAGGTAATCCGCGACAACGGTCTCGAGCCGCATCTGTCCGACGGCAAGCAGGTCACCATCATCGGTGTCATCGGCGACAAGACCCGCCTTATGAATCAGAATTTGGAGATTGCACCCGGCGTAGACCGCATTGTTTCGGTCACCGAGAGCTATAAGCTTGCCAACAAGAAATTCCATCCGGAAAAGACTGTGGTGAAGGTCGGCAACACGTCCATCGGCGGTGACGAATTTGTCATCATGTCCGGTCCGTGTGCCGTAGAAAGTGCCGAGCAGGTGATGCAGACCGCACAGGCCATCAAAAAATCCGGTGCCCAGATTCTGCGCGGAGGCGCCTACAAGCCGCGCACTTCCCCATATTCTTTCCAGGGTATGGAGGAGGAGGGCCTCCGTCTGATGAAGGAGGCACGCGAGGCTACGGGGCTTGCCGTTGTCTGTGAGGTTACCAGCCTTGCCGCGATTGAAGCTGCCGTAAAGTATGTGGACATGCTGCAGATCGGGGCACGCAACATGCAGAACTTCTATCTGCTAAAGGAAGCAGGAAAAACCGGTCTTCCGGTACTGCTTAAGCGCGGTCTTTCCGCCACCATCGATGAGTGGCTGAACGCCGCCGAGTATATCATGTCCGAGGGCAATCCGAACGTCGTGCTCTGCGAGCGCGGTATCCGCACCTTCGAGACCGCCACCCGCAACACCCTCGACATCAGCGCGGTTCCGGTCATCCGTGACAAGAGCCATCTTCCGATTATCGTCGACCCGAGCCATGCTACCGGAGTGCGCTCCTACGTATCCCCACTTGCCAAATGTGCTGTGGCTGTCGGTGCGGACGGTTTGATGATTGAGACACACCCATGCCCGGAAAAAGCACTCTCCGACGGACCTCAGTCCCTTACCTTCTCCCAGTTTGATACACTGTGCGAAGAACTGAGACCTCTGATTGCTCTGTCCGGCAAACGATACTAATCAGAATCGAGACGCATATGAACAGCATAAAAACCATTGGATTTATCGGCTTTGGCCTGATCGGAGGCTCTATCGCACGTCTCCTGCGCGATATGAATCCTTCCTTTGACCTGTTTGCCTACGACTACCACAAGGCTGCCCCGAGTCCGGGACTTGCTCTCGCTCTCTCGGAAGGCACCATAAACCGCATTGAAAACAATTTGTCCGCATTCTCCTGTGCAGACCTGGTATTTTTATGTGCCCCGGTGCTTAAAAACCTCGACTACCTGACACAGTTAAAACCAATTATCCATAAGGACTGTATACTGACCGATGTCGGCAGTGTCAAGGGCAATATCAATGCCGCTGCAGCTCATCTCGGACTTTCCCGCCAGTTTATCGGCGGACACCCGATGGCTGGTTCGGAGCAGACCGGTTACGCCAACTCCAGCACCGGGCTTTTAGAAAATGCATATTACATCCTGACGCCTACGCCGGACACCCCGAAGGAGGTCACGGACTACATGACGGAGCTGGTGCGCGCCTTTCGCGCCCTCCCGGTCATCATGGACGCCACGGAGCACGACCGTGTCACCGCAGCCATCAGCCATGTGCCACATATCATTGCTGCGCAGCTGGTCAATCTGGTGCGCACCACGGACGATGAGCAGGAACGCATGCGCCTGCTTGCGGCGGGCGGCTTTAAGGATATCACCCGAATCGCCTCCTCCTCCCCTGCAATGTGGCAGAGCATCTGCATGACCAACACGGAAAGCATCAAGCAGACGTTAGATGCTTACATTGCCGCTCTCTCGCAAGCCTCGGATGCGCTCTCCCGCAGGGATGCGGATTATTTTTACCGCATTTTTGAGGATGCCGGCATCTACCGCAGCAGTATCCCGAACGGCAAAGGTATGCTGAACCGCATTTTTGAAGTATTTATCGATATCAGCGATGAAGCGGGCGCTATCGCCACCATCGCCACCCTGCTC
>CAMALD010000167.1 GCA_945836355.1 uncultured Lachnospiraceae bacterium
CCGCAATAATCGCTGCAGCCTCCGCCATCTGACAATGTCTCGCGAACCCGGTTACATTCTCAAGCTCTTCTTTTACCTTTCCCGAAAAAGACATACTCCATACCCTTATTTCAAAACATCCCTGTGTTCTGCCTTCACTCCGTACTCTGTCTTAGCAAGCCGTTTTTCCAGCTCGTAAGCCACCGTTACCGAGCGGTGACGGCCTCCCGTGCAGCCGACTGCCACCACCAGCTGGTTCTTCCCCTCGGCAATATATCCCGGTATCAGAAACCGAATCATATCCTCCAGCTTATCCAGAAACTCCGGCGCCATCGGTGAGGACAGCACATAATCCCGCACATCCTGCTCCAGTCCGGTTCTTTTTTTGAACTCCGGCACATAGTACGGATTTTTCAGGAAACGCACATCAAACACCAGATCCGCATCCGCCGGTATCCCGAACTTAAACCCGAAAGAAAGCACCGTGATAAAAAAGTTGTGATATGTCCCGTTATCCACAAATATATGATCAATCTGCAGCTTGAGATCCCGCACAAGCATCTGGCTGGTATCCAGAATATAGTCTGCCTCTGCTTTCATAGCTTTCAAATGCCTGCGCTCCTCCTCGATGCCTTTATCCACGCGGTCAGTGCCCGATAGCGGATGGGTGCGCCTGGTTTCCTTAAATCTCTTGATCAATACTTCGTTGCTGCATTCCAGAAACAGTATCTCGTAAAAATACCCTTCCTCCTTAAGCTGATGCAGCACACCTCCCGCCTCATCGAGTGCTTGACCGCTGCGGATATCAATGCCAAGCGCAATCTTGCTGATATTCGGACTTTCCTTTACCGTCAGCCTTGCAAAAGTAGGAATCAGCGGAATCGGCAGATTATCCACGCAGAAATACCCCGCATCCTCCAGCATCTTTAGCACCGAACTCTTCCCTGCACCAGACATTCCTGTCACAATCACAAACCTCATCCGAACACCCCGCCTCCGTTCCATTCCGCCAGCCGTTAAAACTCTCCGACAAACCTTACTTCCGGTTCCAACATGATCCCGTATTTTTCCTTCACGCTTTTTTGCACGCCTGTAATCACATTCATCACATCACGCGCCGTAGCATTTCCCGCATTGATTACAAAACCACAATGCTTTTCCGATACCCTGGCTCCCCCACACGCAAACCCTGCCAGCCCGGAATCCATAATCAGCTTTCCGGCAAAATTGCCCTCCGGTCTCTTAAATGTACTTCCTGCGCTCGGATATTCCAGCGGCTGCTTTTCCATGCGTTTTCTTGCCAGCTCCTCAATCTGTGCAAAAACAGTTTCCTTTTCCGATCTCTCAAATGCAAATTCCGCTTCGAGAACATACCAGCTCTCCCTCTGGAAGATACTGCTGCGGTATGCCAGTCCGAGCTCCGCCGCCTCTTTGGTATGGATGGTGCCGTCCTGCGTCATATACCGCACTCTCACCAGCACATCCTTCATTTCACCACCGTAGGCTCCCGCATTCATGCACACGGCGCCGCCGACACTGCCAGGAATCCCCGCCGCAAACGCAAACCCGCCTGCGCCGTGCTCCGCCGCTTCTCTGGCAAACTGTCCGAGAGACCTTCCCGCACCTACCTTTGCCATGATACAGTTTTCCTTCTCGCTAAATTCGACCCCTGCCAGTGCCCCGGTCATGCGCAGCACCACGCCCTGAAAGCCCATATCCGACACTAACAGGTTGCTTCCCCTGCCGATTAGAAAGAAAGGAATTTGCTCCTTCCTGCAGCATTCCAGCACAGCCGCAAGCTCCTGCTCATTCTTAGCAGCAATATAGCAATCCGCCGGTCCACCGATACGAAAAGTAGTATGGGCACTCAGCGGCTCATCCCTTAAAAGACGCTCCGCCGCAATAATCCCCTCCAATTTTTCATAAAAAAGCTGCTCCACCGCAAATCCCCGCCGTTTCTGAATGATTTCGTCAATGACATCTTTATTAGTTATACCATGATTTTATTCTTATGACTATCCTTTCCAATCAAGATTTTCTTTTTTGTAAATTCCGCCAAAGATTTCGCATATTTTCGCCCGTGATTCAGCGTTTCGCCGTGGCCTTCGGGCATTTTACGCGATGACAAGTCTTGCGCTGCCGTAAATTCCCGCATCGTTTCCCAACTCGGCAAGACGGAACTCTTTGTTTCGGAGTGCATATAAAATATTTTCATTGTAGTGTCTGCTGACTGCGTCCAGCAAAATCTGCCCCGCCTTTGAAACACCGCCGCCGATAACAAATACCTGCGGATCCACCGTTGCTGCCACATGGGTAAGTGCAAGCGCAAGATAGCTTCCGAGCATATCAACCAGCTCACATGCCACCTTATCCTTCTGCTTTGCACAATCAAAAATAACCTTTGCCGTCAGCTCAGAGTATTCGCGCAGTGCCGTACTGCTGTCATCAGCCGCAAGACGCTTCTTCGCCATGCGCACAATACCGGTAGCCGAAGCATACTGTTCCAGATGTCCATGTCCTCCGCAGCCGCACACATCGGTCTCCGCAGGATTGATGATGATGTGCCCGATCTCCCCGCCTGCACCGTTGCTGCCCGCAACGATCCTGCCGCCGACAATGACACCGCCGCCAACGCCGGTTCCGAGTGTTATCATGATGACATCATCAAAGCCTCTGCCGCCGCCCTTCCACATTTCACCGAGAGCTGCCACATTGGCATCGTTTGCTACGCGCACCTTCAGTCCGGTCAGCTCCTGCAGGATGGTATTCACAGACGTGATGCCCCAGCCGAGATTAGCACATTTAAGCACCGTACCGTCATCGCGCACCGGTCCCGGAACACCCACGCCGATTCCCGCGACATCCTCCTTCGCGATATTCTTTTCTTTCATCTTATCTAATACTGCAGCCGCCACATCCGGCAGCACATTTGCCCCGGCATCCTCTCTGCTAGTCGGTATCTCCCACTTTTCCAGAAGCTCTCCCTGTGCAGTAAACAAACCGCATTTCACCGTTGTACCGCCGATATCGATTCCAAAAATATAACTGCTCATAGCACCCTCATTCCTTTTAATTCTCTTCTCCTTCATTCTGCTTCATAAGATTGCTGGTCACGCGCTTATACAACTCCTGTGCTGCGTTGTAGCCCATCTTCTTCTGGCGGTAATTGACCGCTGCAGTCTCACAGATAATTGCCAGATTACGTCCCGGACGAATCGGAATATTATGGCATACCACCTTATTTCCCAAAAACTCCGTATACTGCTCCTCCAGGCCCAGACGGTCATATTCCTTATCCTTGTTCCATTCCTCCAGATTAATCACCAGATCGATGGACTGGGTATTCTTCACGCTTTCGACACCGAACAGGGTCTTAACATTCACAATGCCGATACCTCTGAGCTCGATAAAGTGTCTGGTGATATCCGGTGCAGAGCCTACCAGGGTATCATCACTCACTTTCTTAATCTCTACCACATCATCCGTAACCAGACGGTGTCCGCGCTTGAGAAGTTCCAGAGCTGCCTCGCTCTTACCGATGCCGCTCTCCCCGGTAATCAGAATCCCTTCTCCGTAGACATCCACGAGCACACCGTGAATCGAGATGCGCGGTGCAAGCTCTACACCAAGCCAGCGGATAACCTCTGCCATAAAGGATGAGGTCGACTTCGCAGTGCGGAAAATCGGCACTCCGCATTCAACCCCGAGCCTGCGCATATCCTCCTCCACCTCGATATTTCTGCAGAATACGATGCACGGAACATTGAAGCTCATCAGCTTACGCATAATGTTAAGCTCCTCCTCATGCCCCATTTTCCGCAAAAATGCGTCCTCGACGTTTCCGATAATCTGGACACGGTCTGAATCAAAATGATCAAAGAAGCCGGTCAGCTGCAGCGCAGGGCGGTTAATCTCCGGCTGCGTCAGCTTAATCCCGGAAATATCAATATCCGGCGTACAGTTTTCCAGATGCATTTTTTCAACCATTTTACTTAATTCAACAGTATACATTATCAATGCCCCCATTCGTATATTCGTTAGCCGATTTCAAAAAATATTGGAAAACACTAATTATCATCTTACCATATTTATTAAAAAAAGCAAAGGAAAATATAAAACGATAAATCCCATAAATGCCATTATTTACTTGATAAAAAAATACCTGCCGGTGAAATAATTTGTTTCGGTCTGCACATAATAGTACCACGATAGAGAACGAAATGCTTCCGAC
>CAMALD010000168.1 GCA_945836355.1 uncultured Lachnospiraceae bacterium
ACATCAAGAGTCTGGAGATTCTGCCTCAAGCCACAGCTGAGTACGATGCGGAAGGGTGGTAAAATAAAAACAAAAAAACTTATATATGTTCAAGATTGGTTGAACGTTTCTACAAACTACCATAATAGTTGACTATAAGTTCCCGCTGCTTTTATATCAAAGCAGTGGGAATTTCTACGTTCAGAGAGAGGAGAAATAAAATGGGAACCGATTTTATTCTTAAAGGGAATATTTGCTACAGCCGGAAGAGTGATAATATTGAAGTGGCAGAAAATCAATATGTAATTTGTGTGGAAGGTAGAAGCGAAGGTGTATTCAAAGAAATCCCGGATGCATATGAGAATCTGCCGGTTATTGACTATGGAGATCACATCATTATTCCAGGGCTGACGGATCTGCATATCCATGCACCCCAGTATTCATTCCGTGGCCTTGGAATGGACCTGGAACTTTTGGATTGGCTGGAAACAAATACGTTCCCGGAAGAAGCCAAATTTAAGGACTTAGAATATGCAGATAAAGCTTACAGAATTTTTACCGATAATCTTAAAAAGAGTGCAACGACAAGGGCGTGTGTGTTTGCGACGGTTCATCGTGATGCAACGATGCTTTTGATGGATCGGTTGGAAGAAAGTGGATTAGTAACTATGGTGGGTAAAGTAAATATGGATAGGAATGCACCGGATTATCTGAGTGAGGAGTCTTACAGGGTATCGGCGGAAGAAACTGTAAAATGGCTGATGCAAGTGGAGAACCGGAAATATCAAAATACACTTCCGATTCTTACGCCACGCTTTACTCCAAGCTGTACAGATGAGCTTATGAATGAATTGAATAAGATACAAAAGCTTTATAGGCTTCCAGTACAGTCTCATCTTTCGGAAAATCCAAGTGAAGGAGAATGGGTGAAAGAATTATGTCCCTGGGCAGAAGTATATGCAGATGCATATGCCAGATTCGATTTGTTTGGTGGAGAATGTCCTACAATAATGGCGCATTGTGTTTATAGTAATGAGAAAGAAATAAAAATGATAAAAGAGCGGGGCGTTTTTGTCGCTCATTGTCCGGAATCTAACGCAAATCTGGCATCGGGAGCAGCACCTGTGCGTCGTTTCCTGGAGGAAGGAATTCATGTTGGGCTGGGGAGTGACGTGGCTGCCGGTTCATCAGAAAATATTTTTTATGCCATGACACAGGCAATTCAGGTCTCCAAGCTCAGATGGAGAATGCTGGATTCTTCCTTAAAACCACTCACAATTGATGAAGTATTCTATATGGCCACAAAAGGAGGCGGAGCATTCTTTGGAAGAGTAGGAAGTTTTGAACCGGGATATGAATTTGATGCGGTTGTCCTGGATGACAGCCGCCTGGAGCATCCGCAGAAACTAGATGTGGGAAAAAGGCTGGAACGGCTGATTTATTTAGCGGATGACAGAGAAATTAAGGAAAAATATATAAGAGGGAAAAGTGTTTCTTGCCAAAAAATGTGGAGGTCTTAGTAGTTTCAAAATACTTCGTGAAACAACCCTGACCTGGACTTTCCTTCATATTTACTTTTTTCGCCTAAATGCTATAATATAAGTGAAACTCATTAGCTCATAACATGAACATATTTCTAAACACACAAAACATCTATAATGTTTTTAACAACATTATAGATACAAAATTAGAGTGACCAGGGAACCCGTCCCCCTAGTACACCGAATAATAAGTAACTGACACCTTGACTTGTCTGATTTTTCATCTGCAGCGTTGTCGTCAATCGACGTAGCCACCGCTACGCCTCATTCTTCCGCCTTGCATATGAAACAATCATCCTGCGTCAATGTATCAGAAACTTATTTTTCGGTGTACTAGTACAGCTACAGGCGGACGGTCTGTGTGTATGCGCCGCATGCACAGACAAGGTAAGCATGAAAAAAGCGGCGCGGAAAAGAGGGAAAGCATGAGTCTGGAGGGAAGAAGTATCGGAGTAGCATTTACCGGCTCCTTTTGCACATACCAGAAAAGCATACCGCAGCTGAAAGGGCTGGCAGCTGCGGGAGTAAAGCTGCAGACAATTTTTTCGGAGGCAGCCCAAAAGATAGACAGCCGGTTTGGCGCGCCGGAAGAATTTTTACGTCAGGCGGAGGAAATAACAGGGTGTGCACCGTTCCTGAGCATCAAGGATGCGGAGAGAATCGGCCCCGCGGCTCTGTTTGATGTTCTGGTTATCATGCCGTGTACCGGAAACACGCTGGCGAAGCTGGCGAACGGGATTACGGACAGCCCGGTGCTGATGGCGGCTAAGGCACATCTTCGCAATGAGCTTCCGCTGGTGCTCTGCATGGCTAGTAATGATGCACTTGGGATGAACATGAAAAATATCGGGCTGCTACTCAATGCAAAGAATGTGTATTTCGTACCGTTTTCACAGGATGACCCGGTGAAAAAGCCGAATTCACTGGTTGCACATTTCGAGCTTTTACAGGATACCATCGAGAAAGCACTGGAGGGAAAGCAGCTGCAGCCGGTGCTGCGATGAGTGGAAGAATTGAATTTTAGCATGTGAGCCAGACAGGAGGAGTTATATGTGTGGAATTTCAGGCTTCTTTGCGCCGGGGCGTGACCTGACGGAAAATAAGGAATATTGGCAGGAGAGGCTGGTACAGATGAATCGGGCGCAAAAGCACCGCGGACCGGATGATGAGGGAATCTATCTGGAAAAGCAGTGCGGGCTCGCAAATGTCAGGCTGGCGGTAATCGATGTCGAGCATGGACATCAGCCGATGGTAAAGCGCCAGGGCGGAAGGGATGTCTGCATCGTTCAGAACGGCGAAATCTACAACATGAAACAGCTTCGCAGAAAACTGGAGGCGGAGGGGATGTCCTTCTCCACCTTCAGTGATACGGAGGTAATTCTGAATGGCTACTGGCGTTACGGCTGCGAGTTTTTTAAGCAGCTGAACGGGGTATATGCTTTTGCAATCTGGGAGAGAAACGCCGGGAGGCTGATTCTGTGCCGTGACCATCTGGGAATCAAGCCGCTGTTTTTTACCTTCCATGAGGGGATGCTGTATTTTGCCTCGGAAATAAAAGGACTGCTGGTAGTACCGGGAATTGTGCCGAAGCTCGACCGCGAGGGTCTCTGCGAGATATTTGCACTGGGTCCGGCAAAAACACCGGGCAAGGGCGTATTCACAGGCATTTATGAGGTATATGCCGGAACTGTGTTAATCGCGGAGCAGTCCGGCAGAAGAAGGCTGGCGGCAGAATGCTGGGAGAGCGGAAGAAGGGTGCCGGGAGTATGGTATTCACCGGTAAAGAACAGGAACATGGCTGTGTGCGAAGCGAAATACTGGCAGCTTCGCGCCAGGGAACATACGGAAAGCTTTGATGAGACTGTAGCGCATACAAAGGAGCTGATAACGGATGCGGTGCGAATGCAGATGATATCGGATATACCAATCAGCACACTGCTGTCGGGAGGAGTGGATTCGAGTCTTGTCACGGCAATCTGTGCCGATGAATTCAAAAAGCAGGGAAAGCAGCTCGATACCTTCTCGTTTGATTTTGTCGGAAATAAGGATTTCTTTAAAGCAAGCAATTACCAGCCATCCCAGGACCGGCCGTATGCTGAGATGATGGTGAAAAAATGCGGAACCAATCATCATTTTCTCGAATGCAATAACGAGCTGCTCGCCGATGAGCTGTACGCTGCAGTGCGGGCCCGTGATTTGCCGGGAATGGCAGATGTCGAGGCTTCTCTTTTGTATTTCTGCCGTGAGGTGGCAAAGTATGACAGGGTGACGCTGACCGGCGAGTGCGCGGATGAGATTTTCGGCGGATATCCGTGGTTCCACCGCGAGGAGCTGGTGATGAAGGACGGATTCCCGTGGTCCAATGAATTTTCGATGCGTACTGCGATGCTGAAGGATGAGGTGATCGAGCATCTGCGCCTTAAGGAATATGAGCAGGAGGCTTATGATGCGACTATGAAGGCGGCACCGGTAAATACGGAGCTTTCGGAAATGGAACAGCGGAGGCAAAAAATCGGTTGGTTAAATCTGAACTGGTTTATGGTGACGCTGCTTGACCGCATGGACCGCGCCAGCATGGCAGCAGGGCTGGAGGCGCGTGTGCCGTTTGCTGACCACCGCATTGTGGAGTATGTGTATAATGTACCGTGGGAGATGAAATGTCCGGGCGGAATGGTCAAGGGGCTGCTG